>SMWN01000002.1 GCA_004356415.1 Gammaproteobacteria bacterium | reverse complement strand
CTGACATGCCCGGCCAGGTCGAAAAGGCGATCAGGAAGGAGCGTAGCCAGCAAATGCACGCACTTGCCGCACGACTGAAAAAGACCGAGTTACAAAAACACCTGGGCAGCCATTGTTCGGTGTTATGGGAGCAGCAGGTCACCCGGGAAAATAATCTATGGACTGGCTATACCCAGCACTATCACAAAATTGTCTCCAGCGATTCCGATATCAGAGCTGCAGAAATTACTCATGTTAGCGTTGATTGTTTGTCGCAAGATGGAATTAGTCTGGTTAACCGGGCAGGGCAGAAGGCGATACTTAGTGGTTTTAGAACTCATTATACTAAAAAATGTGGACCGAATTATTGATTTTTCTGGGTGTGAGTGACTTTATCGACATATCGTTTCATATATTTGTAGAATACATGGTCAGCCTCATTCCATGCGATTACCAGACCTCGCCATCCATCGACTATACCGGCGCGTATGATGTAGCTCCTAAAAAATGCAAACAGACTACGTAATACAATAAACCACGGGTGAAAGGTTTTGCCGCCCTGGGTGCGCCGAATTTCTGAATAGCGATCAAGCTTTATGAGTAATTGACTAATTTCCTGAATCGCGTTGTGTTCAATCGGGTAGGGAAGTCTTTGCTTTATTGATTGCTTTGATAGGTCAACTTTTTCATGTACAGGCGCATCATTAAACTGGTGAGTTGTTCTATTAAATACCCGTAATAACCAGTCGTTTCCCCAGGAACCATGTTTTACATATTGACCCATAAAGAAGTTCTTGCGTCGAACAAATCCCACCACCAAATTACTTTCCGGTTTCCATTGACGCAAATACGCTGTGAGTTCAGGCGAGATGGTTTCATCCGAATCGAGAGAAACAATCCAGTCATGCCTGGCTAAACTCACTGCGAGGTTTTTGGTGGGGCCAAAACCCACGAAAGAGCCCTGATGCAGGGAAACATTTTCAAATTTGCTGGCTATGGCCAGTGTCTCGTCATCGGAGCCATTGTCATACACGACTACCTCATCGAAGCCCAGCGTAGACTCAAGAGTCTTCTGTAATGTCGAGTCGGAATTTTTACAGATGATTACAATACTGATTTGATTGAGCATAGCTACGGTTTGGATGAAGGCTAATGCGATTATTATAAAGCTTTCTAGCTTCAGAAAGTAAATGGATGGACGTGCCCTGTGGCAATTGGCAAAATGGATGTTTGCCCATTTGGCATAGACTTAATGAGCCTGGTATAAATTAATGAGCATCCGAGTATTGGCTATTACTGAACACAGCGACTTGCCGGAGACCTGTCAGTTTATTGGATTACACAACGCCGGTGTGCAGCTTCAGGTCCTCTGCCCCGAGACAGCCCCTCATAAACAGTTGCTGCTTGATGCCAATGTGAAGGTGGTATGGTTAAAATTGATCAGTCGGGTGGATAGAGTGGGTAGGGCGGCTATTCAGGTAGTGCTGGATGGAAGTGAGTTTGATATTGTTCATGTGTTCAATAACAAGGCATTGCAGAATACGTTACCGTTGATTAAGCATTCCCCGGTAAAACTTGTAGCCTATCGTGGTATTGAAGGGAATGTATCAGTGTTTGATCCGATTTCGTGGATGACATATCTCAATCCGCGTGTCGATAAAATTGTATGTGTTGCTAATGCTATTCGCGACCACTTCAAAAAACTCAGATTTTTGTGGTGGCAATTTCCGCAAGATAAGGCCGTTACCATTTACAAAGGGCATGATTTGTCCTGGTACCAAAAACCTCCGGTGCCCCGTTCCGCATTGGGTGTGGCTGATGATGCCTTTATAGTAGGCTGCATAGTGAATGAACGACCCCGTAAGGGATTACCATTTCTAATTGACTCGCTAGCCAGGATTGCCGAGACAGGTTTGAATATTCACCTGATTTTGATTGGTTCCATTAATGGAACCAAAACTATGGCGAAAATTGCGCAGAGCCCCATGAAAGAGAATATTCATTTGACCGGCTATCGAACCGATGCAGCCCAGGTATTAGCCGCTTGCGATGCCTGTATATTGCCGGCTATCAAGCGGGAGGGTTTACCTAAATCAATTATAGAAGGCATGGTGCATCAGGTTACTCCGATTGTAACAAATACCGGCGGTAGCCCAGAGCTGATAGAGGCGGGGGTCTCGGGCCTGATTATCGAGGCCGGTTCTGCTCAGGCCATAAGCGAGGCTATAGAGCAGTTGGCTCGAAATCCACAGAAAAATCGTAATATGGGTGTTGCCGCGCAAGCTAGAATTCAACGCGACTTTAATATCACGACTACCGTGGAACAGACTTTAGCGCTTTATCGTAAATTACTGGGCCAGATATAGGACAAAACTCTTTCTCGATATAACATTCACAATTACCTGCCATCTAATAATTATTCAGTACGCAGGAATGACACTTCCCGACCGGTTTCCGAAATGGCAAAGATTTTATATCCTGCCTTTTGCAATTTCCTGATTATTCCCGCTGTTCTTTCGACACCAATACCTGGAAATCGGTGATGGAATTCAACCAGAAGTTGGCCGGGTTTAATCGGTGATTCTAGTAATCCCTCCAATACTTCGTATTCCGCTCCCTCAATATCTATTTTTAGCAGGTCAATTTGGGTGTGTCCAAGCATCTCTGCTACTGATGAAAGACAAAAAGCGGGTACCTCAATGGCATCCTCGACGTTGTAATCTTCAGCAATCATGGTAAACATTACCGTTGATTTGCTTCCATCTTTTCTAACTCGCGGGTAAAAATTCAGTGCCCCATCCTCTGCAGTTATTGCCCATGGATAAAAGTGGAACTGGTTGGGCAAGTCCTTTGAAGAAAGCATCTCGATCGACGAGGGCGTCGGGTCAAATGCATGAACTCTGGCACCGAAGCATTCGATGATGGAAAGATCAAATGCGATATCTTCGCCGACTCCAAGAGAATAGACGATACTGTCCTGATTTAGATTCTGGTTTGTAAACCACCAACCGCCAAGTTTTATGGTCTTAACAGTGATTTCGATCTGTAGCCGAAGCTCCGTACCGATCAAGCGTCTTAGCGACGCTTTCATGCGTTGATAACCGAGGCTCTTCTCAATGTGTTTCCAGGCAGCAATGGCCATTCAATTTCCTCTAAAGTTAAAGTTTGCCAATATTGCGGGTACAGCCAAACTCGTTGATTGCGCCACCATCAGACTGTACTCAAGGGTCTTGAGTTGATGTCTCGATTATCATTTTCAGTATCTGTGCAGATATAATATTACTATATACAAAGGTCTAAGTTCTCCTATTAAATTCTTTGAGTTGTGTAATTACATCCTTTAAGAAGTTCCTTAATTAAGCGTTTTTATATTTTTTCCTGATTGTACTTTTGATATCGTGACAGGCATTCAGAATCTAGAACATTGGGAAGAACCACTACCAGGTATAAAATTGCATTCCAGTTACTCAGATAGCCTAGAAGCGGTTCATCGAGTCTTAAGACCGGGCGGATCAATCTGTTTTGATGCACCGATTCATTTACATGGACACGAGATGTTTCTTTCTGGCGATATCGCGTGCATTTGTTATACCTTCGATGCTGCGCTTTGGCATGAGGCATGATATTGAGATTGAAAAATGGCGTGAAGATTATTATCCCCTCGTAAGATACCCAGTACCGACAGGTGATTATATGTCCTGGGTTCAATCCGTTAGATGCTATTCCCAGTATCGGCTTCAAGATTTCAATATAATTCGTTCGGATTGGTTGATTAAATTCAAAGCCCAAAAGTAAATTGCACCGGATCGATTCCCCTGATCGTTTGCAGCTTTGCAAGGCAAACAGTATGCTTCTTTGATGAAGGTTAAAAACGGATCAAGTGCAAATGACCTCTAGATTTGAAAAAGCCAAGAGATTTAGAAGAAGGCTTAGAAAGTACTTTCCCAGGTTAGCCGTTTTTGGTAAGGGATTGAGCCTGCTATACGCGAAGAGATCTTATTTAATAGAATCAGGCTTCATAGCATCAACAATTAGCCACAAACCAATCAAGCGAGATGGTTCCCCCCTACCCTGGATGAACTACAGCATTATCTCCTTTTTCGAACAGAGGCTAGGTAAAGGTCTGTCATTATTCGAATACGGCAGCGGTAATTCAACACTATTTTTTTCAAATCTGGTAAGCAGTGTAGTATCAGTCGAATGCGACCGCGAATGGTATGATTATGTTGTTAAAACGCTGCCGGAAAATGCCAAATTAATTCTTTGCGACCCTTTTGATAATGAAACCTATTCCAAAATAATACAGCAGCAGGGGAAGAAATTTGATGTTGTGATTGTCGATGCAGAGGACAGGGAAAATTGTTTGATTAATGCCCAACAATCCCTGACTGATAGTGGTGTGATGATACTGGATGACTCCATGGGTGAGAAATGGAATTACGTTATGAATTATTTGCAAGAACAGGGATTCAAAAAACTGGATTTTGAAGGTTTAAAACCAGGCAGGACAAGCAACTACCGGACAACCATTTTCTATAAAAATGATAATTGTATCGGTATTTAAGTATAAGCAACGAATCATCTCGCATTTGAACGGTGAAATTTACCATAGATCCAAACGGCGAACAGAATGACTGAAATTACATGATACGAGTAATATTTATGCGCCTGGTCGGTGCTGCTACTAACTCTAACAGCGTCGATGAATAAATCGAATATCGCAAACGATCCACCACCTTTCGCTGAACGTTTGTGGCCGGGTTTTTGTTGGCTCGTATTCTCATATTTTGTAACAGTAATAGTACTTAATCGGGGTGTTTATACGCTAATTTCTCTGCTCATGATTGGAGTGGTATTCGTTGCGGTATACGGGTACAGGCCACGATGGGATTTCGAATTAAGAGCCCTGGCATTGCTGCTGATAGTTAATCTATTGCTGGCACTACCTAATATTGTTTTGGGAAATGATGGTTTGTTATCACTGTCAAATCCAGTGAGAATGCTGTTCATGTTGCCGTTTGTATTCGCGGTAATACGCTTTGGTATGAACCTGCGATTTATTTGTATTGGATTGGCTATCGGTATGTTGATAGCGGCACTTATAGTCAGTTGGCAGTTCTTCCTTCAGGATGTGGGTCGACCCGCCGGTTACAGTGATCCTATACCCTTTGGCGAGGTTGCCATGTCTGCTTTCGCGATGCTACTGGCAACCTGCCTGGTAATTCAGGATCGGTGGGTACCTCTATATTTGGCAGGGTTAGTTGCGGCTTTATACTGTGTCATTTTGACAGATTCGCGTGGAGCGTTACTTGCAATACTACCCATCCTGTTGTTCCTGCTGTGGTGGGGTTGGCAGCGGGGTAGGTTGAATCATCTGTTTTCTGGTCGAAGAGTCTTTTTAATTGTAATGATACTCTTGTTTTTGGGTAGT
>SMWN01000104.1 GCA_004356415.1 Gammaproteobacteria bacterium | reverse complement strand
GTTGCCGGCTTTGAACCATTGGACATTCTACAATCCATATGGATGTTATTGAAACAAATAACAGAAGGGCGTTGCGAAGTCGAAAATCAATATCAACGTATCGTACCGGAAGAAGGTAATAAAGAAGCATTAGATGCGATTGATAAGGTATTCGAGTTACGCGAGTTTTTTGAATGGCGTGGACTCGGTTCGATCGATCATTCCGGTATCAGGGTTAAAGAGGCGTATGCTCATTACGATGCAGAAAAGAAATTCTCAGTGCCAAATTTAAAGATCGCTGATCCAAAGTCCTGTCAATGTGGTGAGGTATTAAAAGGCGTAATCAAACCTTGGGAATGCAAGATCTTTGGTACTGCTTGTAAACCGGAAACGCCGCTCGGGGCATTAATGGTCTCATCGGAAGGTGCCTGTGCCGCTTATTTTAATTATGGTCGTATTGATCTGGATAAACTGATTGCGCAACGAGAGGCAAAGTTGAAGATTGAACGAACGACATGAGTGCACCCGCAGATAAAACACATAACGAATTAGACATCCGTAGCCGTAGCGGAAAAGTAAGAGGTGATGTAATTACGCTAGCACATGGAAGTGGTGGCAAGGCGATGCGGGATTTAATTGACGATGTATTTTTAAGCAGTTTTGGTAATGATTATTTATTACCACTGGAAGATCAAGCAAGATTGATCATGCATGGTTTCGATCATAAAAATAACCGCTTAGCCTTTACGACAGATAGCTATGTCGTTGATCCATTATTTTTCCCTGGGGGTAATATCGGAACGCTCGCGGTTAATGGCACCATCAATGATTTAGCTGTCTGTGGCGCAAAACCCCTTTATTTAAGCTGCGCTTATATTATTGAAGAAGGTTTTTCCGTTGAATTATTGCGCACAATTGCTGATGCCATGCAAGCAGCGGCTGAAAAAGCAGGTGTCGTTATCGTGACGGGCGATACCAAGGTCGTGCAACGCGGTGCGGCGGATAAATTATTCATTAATACCGCCGGCATTGGCATTATCCCCGCAAAGATCAATATTAGTGCGCATCGCGCCCAAGCTGGCGATGTGATCATAAGCAATGGTTATATTGGTGATCATGGTGCAGCCATTGTCGATGCCCGCGGCGAGTTCGCACTGGAAAACTCAATTGAAAGCGATTGCCAACCACTTAATGATTTAATTGAAAGAATGATCGAAGTATGCCCTGATATTCATTGCCTGCGTGATGCCACACGCGGTGGTATTGCCACTGTTTTAAATGAATTTGCCCAGGCAAGTAGTTTATGTATGGTAATTGATGAATCCTCAGTACCGATTCAGGAAGAGGTCAGAGGTATGTGTGAAATCCTGGGGTTGGATCCTTTGTATCTGGCGAACGAAGGTAAACTCATCGCTATCGTTCCGGGCAAGTATGCTGAATCCTTATTGGCAGCAATGCGACAGCATCCAGCGGGTCAAGATACTGCTATTATCGGAGAAGTAAAATCATCACCTAAAGGAGTCGTCGTGTTGTCAACGTTGTTTGGTGGTGAACGTATCGTGGATATGCTTGTAGGTGAACAGTTACCACGTATATGTTGAGTTGTACTTGAGAGGCAAACACAATGGGGGTAATCAATGGACAAACTATCAAGATTGCCGATCACGGAGAAATTCAGGTACTCAGCTATGCTGGATTACTGGACTATCACAACGGTGATGCGATATGGGGATTAAGTGTTGCCTTTCGTGCACTACAACTGGCGGCAAGTCTATTTTCAAGGGAAAGTCTATGGGATCGTAAGGATCTGTTTATTGTAAGCAACCATCCGGGACCGGGAGTACGCGATGCCATTGAATATGTCACGCACTGTATCAGCCACAATCGGTTCAGGTTGACTGAAGAAATAAAGCATGAAGAAAAATGCACCAGTACAATGAAATTTGAATGGAGAATAGATTATGGTATCCATACACATGTTATAAATCTTCGGGATAATTTTGTACCCAACGAATTTTATGAGTTACTGGATCGGTTGCATACCGACCAGGAGAGATTAGATGATAAAAAGAATTTTAATGAGTTTAAAATCTTATTAGCAAAAAAAATATGGCGTGAACCGATTACATCAAGTTACCTGGTTAATAATAATGCAGTTAAAGATAGTTTGAAAGAATGTATTAATGCATAGTAATATTAATGTGAAACATAATTTTATGTAGGGTTACTCAAGATGAAAATTGCGACAGTAGGTAAAGGTGGTTCGGGTAAAACAACCATAACGGGGGTGTTGGCCAGGATATTGGCTGAAGAAGGTGCAAAGATCCTTGCCGTTGATGGCGATCCTAACCCCAACCTGGCATTAACCCTGGGTATTACCAGAGAAGATGCCGATCAAATTAACTACATCCCACCGAGCATTATGGAGGTCAAAGAAGATGCGGACGGTAAACGTAAACTTCACATGACGCTGACTGAAGATGATTTAATTAGTACCTATGCTGCAAAGGCACCCGGCGACATTGATTTAATCGTCATGGGCAAGCCAGCAGATGGCAGTGCCGGAAGTGGCTGTATGTGCAGCTCACATCTGGCAGTACGCGCTGTCATTGCCGAAATGAGTGGCTATAACGAATTTACATTGACCGATATGGAAGCCGGACTAGAGCACCTGAAGCGGGGGACGGCACGCAATGTCGATATCATGCTGGTCGTGACCGAGGCATATTATCGATCACTTGAGGCTGCGGCCAGAACCCATCTCCTGGCCAAAGAACTGGAAATTCCTCATATCTACGTCATTGCCAATAAGGTTAAAAATGAATCTGATCAAGCAGCAATCGAGGAATTTTGTGACAAGCATGATATGCCGATTATCGGCACCGTCCCGGCTGAGGAAAGATTTGAGGAGGCTGAACGCCAAGGCAAAGCACCGATTGACTTTGATCCGGAATGTGCTGGTGTAGCTGCAATTCGGGATATCGCCGTAAAGTTGAGAAAGCTGGACGTCACAGAAGAAACTGTACCTCAACACTTGCCTGCACGTAAAAGAGCCAAGCCCCCTGCATGCGGCCCTAAGAGCGGCTTACAGGAAAGCTAAGGTAATAAATATCCCAAAACTCTAAATGCTAACACTGGTGCCGCGTAATTATCGTGAGTTCTAAAGGTCGCTAATACTGAATTTTATCGGGACCTGTACCCGGCTTTCAATGGGTTTACCGTTGCGGGTCCCCGGTTTGAACTGCCACTTCTCCTTAATCGTAGCCAGTGCGCTTCCGTCCAGCAGGGAATAACCGGATGATTGCGAGAGTTCGGCTTCCTTGACCTTACCATCAGTGCCGACCAGTATAACAATGATGACTGTCCCTTCTTCACCGAGGTCGCGTGATCGGCTAGGATAGGGTGGCTTGGGAATGAGGTGATAGAGTGGAATAGCGATAGTTTCTGTTTTCACCGGTACAGTGATCTTTTTCTTCTTGGCCAAGTCGAAGGTGTGTAGATCAGAAAAAAATGGGTTACTTCCTGTGCCAACCCCGGAATCTTTTTCCCCAGACTGATCTGTTGATTTACTCATATTCGCTGTGTCCGTTGTTACAGAATATGATGATTCATCAGCATTAGGGGTATTCATTGCCGTTGTTAGATCGTCAATTTGATGGATGGGGTTGTCGGGTTTCCTTAAGTGCAGCCTGTACTCGCGGGGCGTAGATTCTGCATCACTGGCTTGAGTCGGCTCAGTTTTAGAAACAGATGATTTTGAGCCAGATAACTTAGTATTATCTATATACATCGTTGACGTTTCTGGTTTCTCCTTAAATTGCGTTCCTGTCAACAGTCGCATTACCTCTTTATTATTCTCATTTACTGGAGGTGTCTTTGTCTCTATAGGTGCCTGTGGCTTTGGTTCCTCCAAAGTTGGTTCAGGTTCGATTGGTTTTTCAACTTTTTTGATTTGGGTGTCTAATTCCTCCGTGGCTTTATCTGTTGCTGTCTGTTCAACCTGTAGATGATCAACTTTTGACGATTCTGCTTCGGTGGGTTCAGGTGGTTCACTATTTTCTATGGGTGGTTGTGCCTCTGTATATAAAATCGACTCAACGGCTTTAACTCCAGCAAGCGAAGAGTCTTCACCGGATGTAGCAGCAGCCGGCTGCGATAAGCTTGCTACGGTGACCCAAAGTGGTCCACTTTCCCCGGCCCCTGATTGTCCCATTTGACTATCCCCGAAATAGGCTATACCGGTATGAATCAATATCGATAATGTCAGGGCCAGGACGGACTGTAGGTAATCAATCATTTAGTTTTCTGCGTAATGGTGATTATCTTGTCTGTGGCGATGGTAAGGCCGTGCATACCTGTCTTGTGGGCAATGTCCATTACCTTGACCAGTGAATTGACGTGTGCGTCACGGTCCGCCTTGACATATAAGCTTACATCCGGCCGGGCGGCTTTTGCCTCAGAGAGGATCGTATGCAGGTCGGTGAATTGCACCTGTTGCTCATCTAAATAGAGATCACCTCCCCGGGTAATGGTGAGTGTGAGGACTTTTGATGTCTCTGTTTTAGCTTCACTCGATTCGGGCAGGTTAACAGGCAATCCTGTGTTCTGTGTCAAGAACATGGAGGTATAGATAAAGGCTATCAATACCAGAAACACAACATCGATAAGTGGCAGTATCTCAACATGGGGTGTCTTCGCACCGGTAAAAGGATGTTGAAGTTTCATGGATAATATTCACATAAGAAGTTCAATTTTATGTCTGCTAACCACCAATTTTCATAGTTCGTTCAAGCTCAGTACAACGAATTTCCATCTCGTAATGGAGTTTCTCGGTAAGCGATTGAAAAATGGCAAAAGCGATAAGACTTAACATTGCGATAGCAAGGCCGAAGGCCGTTGTAATTAGTGCCTCAGCAAGACCACCACTGGCAGCAATCGGATCAACCAATGAATGATCACCGAGCAGGCTAAATGAATCGATAATCCCCAAAACAGTACCGAAAATACCAAGTAAAGGCGTCAGTGAGACCATGATCTTCAGCGTACCCTGATACTGAATCATTTGATCAAGCCCAAGCTTTGCGGCCAACTTCATTTCCCACCCGGCCATACTTCGATCATTTTCGATACCAACCAGCAGGACCTTGCCTATGAGATCCTGCTTTATCTCATTGAGTTCGCCCGGGTTGCACCCGGGCTGACTACTGCGACAAAGCTTGGCAATTAGTTCTAGCCGCCTGCCATTCCGAAGTTTGAACCAGAATATTATCCTATCAATAATAATCGCCAGAGTAATGACCGAGCAGAACAGCAGTGGGTACATCACTGGTCCACCTGCTTGAAAGATACTAATCATTTCGATCTATCCATTAAATATAAATCAGTGTAGGACGATGTGATTCTTAAATGAGAAACCTGTATAACAATCGATAACATCAACCTCATCTCTAAAGATTCCAGCCATAAACCGCCGTATAGTCTATTGGCTGGATGAACCAAAATTAACACGAATTCCACCAAAGACGGCCCTTGGAACTTGTGGGAAACCGGCAATAGTTTCATAATCATCATTGGTAATATTATCAATATCGACAAACGCCTCAGCATATCTTGTCAATTGATAGCCAAGATGAAGATCAGCCACATAATAATTCGGCAAATCCACAACAGCCCCGCCTGATATATCTCTCGAATCAGCCGCATAGCGTGAGGTCAGGGTAGCGCGAAATGGCTCTTGAAGGTATTCCAAACCAAAATCCACGGTCTGGTTTGGAGCTTGTGTTATTTGGTCAATATCCATGACTGCCACACCGACAAACGCCGTCAGGTGATCTAGCAGACGGATATCCAAAGAAGATTCGATCCCCCAGTGCTCGAACTCACCCGTATTCGCCAAGACACCCGTTAGTGGCCCGGTAGCCTGGGTCACTAAAAGATTATCGCCCTGCATGTGCCAGGCGGCAATATCAAACACCACACGCGAGCCAAAGGTCTTGTTGAGACCGATCTCTGCCTCCCAGAATTCTTCTGGTGCAAGATCTGGATTTGATAACGCGGTGCTAAAATCAGGAGCACGCGGCACACGATAGCCTTCACCCCAACGTGCCCTGAGTGCAAGACTGGGATCAACTTTATAGACAAGCCCAAGCTCAGGTGAGATATCGCTGTCATAAGACGGGCTTTCTGTATATCGGACACCACCATCAATGAGAAAGTTACCGAACGACCAGGTAAAGGCACCATAGGGACTATAATATTCCTCATTTCTTTTTATTGCTTGGGCAGCGGCACTGCTTTTTCTTTTATCGTCATAGGTCACAGCGTCAAAGCCGATGGTTGCCGTTTTATTAGTACCCAGCAACCAAGTGTGTTTACTACGGAACCCATACTCGTCTTCATCAAACCGGTCAAATCCGGTTATTGCGCCGCCACCACTGACCAGAGATTCGACGACATTCTTACTCCAGTAAAACGCTAACAGGCTGCTGGAGTTGGCCGTACGGCGGTCCAATGTTACTGCTGCATTGGTTGGATCCTGAGTAGATTTTGCCAAGCTAGGTGCAGCTGTTGTTCCGGGATCTTCGATCTCTGCAGTTGTTTGGCCAACCCTGAATCCTAATTCCCATTCAGGATTTAAAAAATACGCACCTTTTAAATTGATGGTTCTGGCGACGAATTCAGAATTGTCTCTATTGCCATCGGTCCGGCGAAAGGTATTACCCGCTACAAAATAACCATTCTCACCTCTATACGACAATCGGCTTTCTTGCTGAATAGTATCAAACCTCCCGTAGGAAACTAATACATCGGCATTTGTACCTAGTTCTTGTGGAACGAGGGTATATAAATCGATTACGCCACCAACAGCACTGGCACCGTGCAATACGCTAGAACTTCCTCGCGTGATTTCAATGCGGTCGATCATGTCTGGGGTATACGAATCATACAGGGGATGAAAGTGGTTATTCACCTGTTGCGGAATGCCGTCGACGAAGACTACGACACGTTCCCGATTCAGGCCACGAATTTTTGTGGCGCTGCCACCACCCATAAAACCAAGATTTTCCCTTCTGTTTATCGTGACGCCTGGAATCATAGAAAACAGGACGTCGTTTATATTCATGAAATGTTGCCCTTCCATCTGGTGTTTGTTGATGATGGTGACGGACTTGGATCGATCCGCCTGTGACGGTATACTTACCTCTACGGGTTCAAGCAATGGGATACCCTCACTGTCTGTTGTGGCATCTGCATCGTCTGCCGTTGTATCTGCACTACCTGTCTTTTCATCTGCGAAACTGAGTTGTGGAATTAACGTTAAGGTTGACAAGGAAATTAAAAAAAAACCTACAGGTAAAGACTTTCTAATCGGCGCCGTCATAACCCCCCTCCTTTCAGCAATTTCATGTTAATCACTTATTATTTAGTTGAAAGATTAACCTTAGGTCAAAGATTAGTTAAAGATTAACCTAAGGTCAAAGAATTAATGTAGTAGTGAGAGCAAATCTTATGCCAAAATTATTGAATTTAATTATTTCCAATGAATACAATGAGTTATAATAATTTCAAATCATTGGAGAAATTCTTCAAGAAATTATTAGCTAAGTGTGTAAAGTTAGTTTTCAATTTTAATAATCATCTTTATATTTATGGCGCAATTAGCCATTTGTAATCATCGGGTATTTCTTGAAGGACTTACAAAATTCTCGAGGATTTGAGTCTTAAGCAATGGAAGTGAATTCAGCTTAGTCTTGATATCAATGTTCAAATCAAAGCAATAAATTTAAGCTTGACCTTGCTATCATCAGATATAATACTTATCACCAACAGACAAAAATATCCTCCTTCCGGACAACATTAAGTCAAGGGGCATTGAAATGAAAAAACTGACATTTACCGATGTTGCACGCATTTATTTGATCACGCTTGGAATACTCAGTTTCTGGTTCATGATAAAGATGGCCGTGGCAGAGCCACTCTGCACAGGCTGCTCTGTCTCCCTGGTCAAGTGGGCCTTACCTCGGGCTGAAATATTGACGTTCGCCTGGATGGTTGCTGGCGCAGGAACATTATGGTATTACCGGCAGGGTCTCTCTGCCTTCGTTATGCGGTACCTATGGTTCCCACGGAAAGTAGTCGCTACGGATCATAGCCAGATAGACGATTAGCAGATCGCCGACGAGATTCAGAATTTTTGTGTCGGGCTGGGGATCAATCACCCGCCAGTGTTCGATATTGGTGATTTCAAATCGATAATCGGTGTTCCATCGATGGCGTCCAGACCGCGTACGTGAAGATCGTTAACTCCAACTTCAAGTAGTTCAACACGGCTTATACCAATCGGATTTGGTCGTAAAGGACTTCGGTTTCGAAATACACCGATCATTTCCTTATTGCGATCACCCCCCGGGTAAACTCTTAATACTTCGCGATCTGCCCTGTGCAACCAATACAGCACCACTAACTGTTTCATATCCTGCATACCTGTCAGGCCAAGACAATATTCCGGAAATATTTCCAGTGTGGCCTCTTGCATTTTGTGCTTACCCTGAACTGGTGGATCTTGCGTAGTCTTCAAACTGGAATGGACAACGCCTATTATCTTTAACAGCGAGTCTGTTTTATCGATCATCTTTCAATTTAGAAGGCAAGTAAAAAGTAGTTGTGTTATCAACGCGGACCCATGGTTGTTTTCCTTTAATATCCCAGAGATCAGAATCAAAAGGATACTGCTTCAAATACTGAAAAATACCCAACATCCCAATAACGATAATTGTCATAAACTAAGCCCTACTAAATCTGGATAAACTTCAGTATAAGGACTCTTGTATTTGCCTATCTGATTTCCAGTGCAATATTTTTGTCCAGACTACGCTCGGCCATTTTCATCATTGCATCCATCAAGCTTACAAAGTCAGGTTCCATTTCGTCACGATATTGATTTAGATGAGTAAGATCGCGCAGCAAGCCAATCGCGCTGGACAACATCGGACAGGGGTCAATCTCAATGGGCAGATAGGTGCCGCATTCGCAGGGATTGAGGAAGTGGGGATAGGCTGACCTTGCTGCATCATCCATCTGCTCGATGGAGATATTGTCACACTGATAGACATAGACTGTCCCTTGCGTCAGTTTTTTGGCTACCCATAGTTTGAAGCGATTGAAGGTCTCATGATCACATGTTGATATTTTCTCATCACCGACGATCAAAAAAAGTGCATGCTCATTTTTAATCGAAGCTGAATTTAACTGATCATTAATGTCTTGTTTTAGCGATTCCATCTATTATTAAAATTATACAGTCTCGTGTTGAGCGCAGTTTATTGCATTTAAATAATTGTCGATCCACGTTAAAACCATTTGCATTGCTTCTTCTATGGCATCAGCGACAGGAGGACTCAAACCGATCCTGAGATCGTCAATCTCCTCTGGTTCACAGCCAATAATCCGAATCGTATCCGGTAAACGATCAATATGCGTCAGAAAATTTAACGCCCGCATGGGAGTTGCATAATGAGTATCGGAAAAATAATCGTGCAATTCATGGACGCTCAAGTCTGACATATCGGGGAATACGGGTTCAAGCATATAAAGACGTCCGGGAGTTCCATTATTTTTGTAAGCGTCCAGTATTACTAATGCATTGTAACCGTACATCAATTCCTGGATCAGGCTCATCCCGCCGATACCAGTTTCTATTACCTTGATAGTTTGCGATAAGTCCTCACGTTCCATTAATCTATGGGCAAGTTCAATACCAAAACCATCGTCGCCCTGTAAGACATTGCCGACACCAGCAATGAGTATCTTTTGATCGGGAACTTTCATGTCCATCAAAAAGTAGGTAGTCTTGGTGTGAAATCCATATCAATACCGACCATCACTGAACCTCCATCTGTTACTTTAACCGGATAGCAATCAATCTCCCCCATACCGGCAATGCGTGTTCCTTGACGCACATCGTACAGACAACCAGGATGATTCGAGCAGGACAAGGTATAGCCGTTCAGTGTTGACTGCTCAAGACTGGCACCGTCTTGAGCACACTGATTCGCGAGCGCAAAAAACTCATCTTTGACACGGCAAAGGAGGATTAATTGGTCATCTACTTCCAGGGCTCGCAGTGCACCAGGCAGCAAATCTTCTTTATCATTTAGCGCAGGAACCCAGTGAGGATACATAGAGGTCTTCGGAGTCTGTTCTTTTTCCATGGGTATGACTTTAATCGGTATATTTGGGAAATTAACTTTGGGTTTGTCTGCAATTTGTTCCGTATCCTGTTCTGGTTCCGCTGGTAATAAATCATAAAGTTCCATCAAAGTATGGATCGCGGGATCAGTCACGACTTGTTCCAGCACGCCTTCTTTAAATAATCGTACCAGACGCCATAAACCCTCACGATGGATCGAATCTATACCGGCAAGTAATTCAAATACCTTGTCTTTGACATCCGGCAGCGGCAGTTCTTCCATTTCCTGGATCAGTTCATTGACGTAACTCAGGAGTTCGTCCCACTCATCATTGGTCATGAAACCAATTAAAGCCTGTGGGTTCTCGGGGAGTTCTTCAGAATCAGCTGGTTTTGACGTGGAGGACATCGGGCATGCCTGTGTTAAGACTGGATTTTAATGTAGTAAACAATCGTCACCACATTGGGAATGATCACCATCATCGCAACAGCCTGCTGCGCATTCCCCATGACCCGCTTTTTGAAAATCAGCAAAACTGTCTGCAAATTGCCTACCAGCTTCTTTTTTTCCGATTTCAGTAAAACGGTAACCCTGCGTTGGAGCTAACACGGTTTCAAGATAGCCATCACAAATTAATTCATTTAAAGCAATTTCGATCAGGGCTTCATCATAATTTAGAAACGGTTGTAAAATCTTGGTATTATAAATGTCGCCAAGTCCTTCTCCCTGGTACCAGTAACAGATCTGGAGGATGTCTTCACGATTCACAAGACGTTGCAATGCGCCAGGTGTCGACACAGCTTGATTTGCCTGTTTACCCATGGCTATTCTCCGAAGGTTTGTTTAGAAAT
>SMWN01000103.1 GCA_004356415.1 Gammaproteobacteria bacterium | reverse complement strand
CTGTTATGTCCGCTTTCAGTATAAAGCGGACATTCACTACCTGGGCAAGCATGCTTTTTTATAGCACTCCGCAAAATTAGCGCTTTTTATATTTTAAGAGCGTGTGTGTGTGGGCAGTTCAGAACAGAAGATCAAGATCAGTAGCAAACATTCTCCCATCTTCCATTAACTTGCATATATTTGCATTGTGTTGTGCCTAGTGGTGGAAACTCCAAAGAAGGCAATGGATTCAACTCTAATGTAGGCAATGCTGTTATTGGTCTGACATTTGTTGAAGGTAAGTCCTGTGAGTCGGTACAAACATCACGATACCCACACTTGCCATTGCCATCGCAAACGTAGGAATTTCTGCAAATACCGTAAGCAATAGATGGAAATAAAAGTAAAAGAATAATGTATTTCATAACAACAGGTATAGCACAAGATTTTAAAACAACTGGGTGAACAAAAATGATAACAAAAGACAAAATAACTAAACGACAAGCTGAACACGCAAAGGCAGCGATTAAAGCAGGGCAGGGTAGATCAGGGATAAAACAAACCCGCCGTATAGACGGGTATTAGAGGAGGAGTGGCCATGTTACAGATTGAAACCATAGCAAGGCACAGAGGATATGGACTATCGGAATGCAGTTAAGTTCATAGGGGGGGGGTGAAGATCTGTGAGAGTAATAGGAATATCCCTCACCTATATGAGGCGGAGAAAATCTTTTTGGGTGTTAGTTGATGGCAATACATCTTGCGCCTTGAATGATCTCTACCTACCCTTTTGTGCTAACCAAGCTAAAAACTATGAACGTCTGCTATCCAGCGAAAGCGGACATTCGGTCAAGTAGCGGAATCCTGCTACTACCCAAGCTATAATTAATCCAATGAAATCACTTAGTTTAATTGTCTGCCTGATTCTTATGGTCGGTTATCTGACTTCTGCACAGGCTGTGTCTGATGCAGAACAGGAAGCGCAGTTAAAAGGGATTGAAGAAAGATGTAAAATATATATCACTAAATTTTATTAATTAATTAATTTCAATTGGGTAAATTATAAAATGTGAAGCCTAGAATGCTCGCCTATTTAGTCATCATCTTCCTGGTAGTCGCTCTTTTCACATATATGATTTATATGCCAGGTAAGTCATATGAGGGCGAACTACCAGCGTTCGATGATACCGATCATGCGACAGCAAAAAGATATGAAGCCCATGTTACTGAGTTGTGCAAAAATCCGGCGGGCAGAAATTTTATCGAAAAAAAGGGACTTGATGCCGCCCGAAAATATATTGCCGGGCAGTTTGAATCTTCCGGTTATCAGGTGAAGTTTCATGAATATCAACTCAATGGTGATGCCGTTGCCAATATTGAGGTTGAATTGACCGGTACTTCACATCCCAAAGAGATTATTATCGTCGGTGCACATTACGATGCTGTGCCCGGTGCACCGGGGGCGAATGATAATGGGTCGGGTGTCGCAGCTATTCTGGAGCTTGCTGATCTATTCAAGGATAAAAGTTTTCAACGTACAGTAAGGTTTCTCGCCTTTGTTAATGAAGAGCCGCCGAATTCCATGACCGGGAATATGGGGAGTTATGTGTATGCAAAAAAAGTAGCAAAGGACAAGGAAAATATCATTGCAATGTTTTCCCTGGAGACAATCGGTTATTTCAGTGACGAAACCGGCAGCCAGCATTATCCACCGTTCTTCAATCTCTTTTATCCGAAGAAAGGTAACTTTATCGCGTTTGTGAGTAATCTCAGCTCACGTGGCCTTGTGACTAAATCAATTCAATCATTTAGGGCGCATTCAACTTTTCCATCGGAGGGTATTGCAGCACCTGCGTTCATTCCTGGTATCAGCTGGTCTGATCACTGGTCATTCTGGAAGCACGGCTATCCAGCGATCATGATCACGGACACAGCTCCTTATCGTTATCCTGCCTATCACACATCGGAAGATACACCGGAAAAAGTGGATTATGAAAAAATGGTCTATGTGGTTAAAGGCATTGAAAAAATGATTCAAGAATTCTTACACTGATTAAATAATAAAAAATGAGTCAAATTTACTTTTACATTGATTTGAGGTTTATAAAGTGAAAGCAACTGCGGAACTACAAGTCATCCCGCTTTGCAGCGGTATTTCCGTCAGGAAAGAGGTCTTACATGTTGTTGAAATGCTCAAGGGCCATGACTTCATTATCGAGACCCATGCTTCGGGGTTCGGGGTCAGGTCTTGAATCTTGAATGAAATCTAAGAAGATACAGAACCAGATCTAGTTGATTTCCTAATTATTTAAAGATCAAGTACTTTGTAGTGTCGAAAAATGCCTTGTTGGTTAAACGGTATACGCCGTTCCGAAGATAGATAGGCAGCGATACGTGGCAGGATCTTGATGTGATCATGCAATGCATTCAAATTTGGATACTTTTTTTCAATGCTAGTCATCGTATTCGGAAAGGCATAACGCAGTCCAGCAATAAGCTGAAACAGTGATAAGTCTACATAACTGACTGTATCACCAACAAGATACTTACTTTTATCTGGATTACTTGCGAGCACGCTCTCGAAATAACCAAGATATTTTGGCAACCGATTTTTGTGGAAGTTTTCTGCATGTCTTAGTGCCTCTTCCTTCTGGTCTTCATAATAAAGCTCACCTGCGATGGGGTGATGTGTATCGTGAATCTCTGTTACAAAATCAGCAACCGTCAATTGTAATTGGTGTATCCATAATCGATCGGTTTCATTGTCAGGCACAAGTGCATGACGAGTACCCAAGTATTGCAGGATGTTCGTTGTCTGACTAACGATGAATTCATTAACTTTCAGATACGGGAGTGCGAATGGCGGATGTTGCATTTTTTTGTTTTCGAGGAATTGTATAAGTGCCGACACCCCCCCGCCCTCTTGCTCAGATTGGCGAGCAACGTCAACATAATCAACATTGGTATATTCCAGCGCAAGGCGCACGAACTCACCGCGACCCTGTATCATCGGCCAATAGTAAAGTTCATATACTTTTTGCATTCACCTAATTATCCGATTTAAAAATCAAGGGGTCAAAGTACTTGAAATAAAAAAACAAACAAATCAGTGTCTATTTATTTTGAATGTCCGCTTTTGGCCGATAGCTGCCTATCATTCATCTACATCTGAACGTCTGCTTTCCAGCGAAAGCGGACATTCAATTTTTGATAACTGTGATCTGTGGGGGGTTATTTTATGAAAAAGGCAAAATTTTCTTTCACTACCCTTTAAGCTTTAGAATAAGTTCAAGTTGTTGCTTATATTCATCCATATCCAATTTTTTGCGAGCGACACCTGTATCCATTGCTGAGCATGCCACTGCTGAAGACACATTGAGCAACAAGCGTCGGTCAAATGGCTTGGGTATGATGTATTTACGGCCAAATGACAGTTTTTTATCTTCAAATCCGCACTCTTCGGATATCGGTTCATGTGCAAGTGCAGCTAACGCTTTCGTTGCTGCATGTTTCATTTCTTCATTGATGCATGTTGCATGGATATCCAACGCACCCCGAAAGATGTAGGGAAATGCACTGACATTATTGATCTGATTTGGATAATCACTACGTCCTGTGCCCATGATCAGATCCGCACGTGTTCGCATGGCCACTGGATAATCTATCTCCGGAACAGGGTTGGCCATCGCAAAGACGATGGGATCTTGTTTCATACTTTTCAACATGTCCGGTTTTAAAATACCTGGGACTGAGGCGCCCATAAACACATCAGCCCCTTCAATTGCTTCAGCCAGTGTCCGCAGTTCAGTGTCTATGGCCAATTCGTCAAGATAATTATTATCCCCTCTGCCTTTGTACACCACTCCTTTGACATCGGTCAAAATGAGATTCTCTGGCAACACACCCAGACTTATAAAATATTTGGCACAGGAAAATCCGGCCGCACCTGCCCCGGAGAAGACCACACGTATTTCATTAATTCGTTTATCGACAAGTTCCAAAGCATTCAGGAGTGCAGCACCGGCGATAATGGCCGTTCCATGTTGATCATCATGAAAGATGGGGATATCCGAACGCTCGTTACACTTACGTTCGATATAAAAACATTCCGGTGCACGAATATCTTCCAAATTAATACCACCGAATGTGGGTGCCACTGCGCAGACAATATCGATAAAGCGATCTGGATCAGTTTCATCCACTTCTATATCGAAGGCATCAATATCGGCAAACTGCTTGAATAGAATGGCCTTGCCTTCCATCACCGGCTTTGCCGCCAGTGCTCCAATATTGCCCAGACCGAGAACAGCGGTACCATTTGTGATAACGCCTACCAATTGACCTTTGGCGGTGTAATCGTAGGCGCACTCGGCATCCTTCTCGATGGCCAGACAAGGTTCGGATACCCCCGGAGAATAGGCTACCGACAAGTCTGCTGCGCTGCCGCTGGGTTTAGTGGCGGTTATGGCGAGTTTGCCCGGTCGACCGATAGCATGGTATTTCAATGCCCAGTCTGCCATTAATTGGCGTTTTACCGGTTCAAGCATTGTGGCAAGATCGGCCAGGTTAGGATCATTTTCTGCTATCCGACTGAACAAATCAGCATCTTGCTGTTGTAAACGTTCCGTCATAATCTGCCCCAGCGATTCCATCACCTTTACTGCAAGGGGATCCTGATTTAATACGTGTAACCAGAATTCTTCAGTCGGGATCTCAAGCAAAATAACCGGTTCCAATGCGATTACTTCGCTAACTCGCACGTTTTTATTAAACAGCGCCATCTCGCCTAGGAATACTCCCGCCACGAGCTCGGCTATATGGTTACCCTTCTTCTTTACCTCTACACGCCCACTGACCAGGATAAAGAAGCTTTCCGCTTTTGCACCTTCTTCAATAAATACTTCACCGCGTGGTACTGACACCTCTTGTCCCAATGACATAAGCTGCTCAAGTTCATTGTGATTGAGCATTGCCAGAGGTTCCAAACAGGTAAGATTTTTTATATCCAAGGCACGTTTCCAGAATTCGATATGGTATAAATATTTTTATATATATTAGAACATATTACGAAAGTTAGGCAGAAAAACGGCATTCGAGGTCAAATCTTAAATTAGATGTTTGTTAGCAAATAATTGGGAACAGACCACAGGTGATACCCGGTTTAAGTCAATCATGGCTAACGTCCTCTTTGGGTTGCTAGCTGTCCATCATTACTTATACATGAACGTCCGCTTTCAGTATTAAGCGGACATTAGAATTACCTGTGCTTGAACGTCTGCTATCCAGCGAAAGCGGACATTCGGCAATTTACCTTAATATACTGTTTTCGACCCAAAGCGGACGTTCAGTATATTCATAGCACGGCATTCTTAATCCTAAAATCATGGTTTCGATCCCGACACGACACACCATACATTTAATATAAAATAATATTTTGTAGATACGCCTTGCGACACTATTTATGATGTAATTTAAGCTCCCGGCAGGAGTTATGAATAACACTTGTATTCACTAATTATGTGCCTATGGTTGATGGTTATATCGTTGTCAAATACGTAAGTGCATTAGTAGATGACCGTATTTGTTTTATTTGTTATTCACTTATACTTTCTCCTTATTTAGACAGTATCTATTGAAATAAAAAGGAGAATACTCATGATATTGAGATCGCTGTTGTATATGACCGTCATATCGGGACTCGTCAATGCTGCTTCCGCAGAGACTTGGGAGGAAAACCTGAAGAAAGGTGCCGCGACTACG
>SMWN01000102.1 GCA_004356415.1 Gammaproteobacteria bacterium | reverse complement strand
TACACAAATACACAAATTTCTTTTTATCGACATAGCCACCAACAATTTTTGCCATTTCCTTGTGAATCAGTGGCTCACCACCGGCAATTGAGACGATAGGTGCACCGCATTCATCAATGGCTTCCATACATTCATCATAGCTTAGCCGTTTGTCCAGAATCTCTTCGGGGTAGTCAATTTTGCCACATCCCGCACAGGCCAGGTTGCACCGGAATAGCGGTTCAAGCATCAATACCAGCGGATAGCGTTCTACGCGACGCAGTTTCTGTCCGATGATGTATTTTGCAATTCGATACTGTTGTATGAATGGGACGGCCATTGTTGACTCCGGTTATTGTTCTATCAGGCGACGTATCATTTTGCCTTAAATTGCTTATAAAATGAAGGCTTTAAAAGGCCAAGCATCCAATTATTACTTAAATATAATGTTCTTACATTTAAATTTGCAAGGAAATGAAGGTTAATGTTCTTGCAAGGTCAATGGGGCAACTACATAATGCATAGCCTTCGTTAATAATAAGTTTGTAATGAGCCCAGATAATCATCAAGAAACAGGTCAGGTAACAGATTTGCCAATCAGTACACCATTACTGGATGGTATCAGTAGCCCTGCTGATTTGCGTAAGTTACCAGAATCGGATCTGGGGGCATTGGCAAAGGAGCTGAGAGAGTTTCTGCTCTATTCGGTCAGTCGAAGTGGTGGTCATTTTGCTGCAGGTCTGGGCACAATTGAGCTCACAATTGCGCTCCATTACCTCTTCAATACACCTGACGATAACCTGGTTTGGGATGTTGGCCATCAGGCATATCCCCATAAAATATTGACGGGTAGAAAAGATAAGATGCATACCATCCGGCAATGGGGCGGGCTTTCACCTTTTCCAAAACGGGCAGAGTCTGAATATGATACCTTTGGTGTAGGCCATTCGAGTACCTCAATCAGTGCGGCACTGGGTATGGCTATTGCTGCCAGACAAACAGGCAGCCAGAGAAAATCTGTCGCCATCATTGGTGATGGTGGTCTGACTGCCGGTATGGCTTTCGAAGCATTGAACCATGCGGGAGATGTGGGCACCGATCTGCTGGTTATCCTGAATGATAATAATATGGCGATTTCGCCAAATGTTGGTGCACTGTCAAACCGATTTGCCCAGATTCTATCGGGCAAACTTTATAAAACAGTTAAGGACGGCAGTAAATTGGTCCTGTCAAAAGTTCCTAATGCACTGGATATCGCCCGTTATGCAGAAGAGCATGTGAAAGGATTACTGACACCGGGCATTCTGTTCGAGGAATTCGGATTTAATTACATTGGTCCGATTGATGGACATGACTTGCCAACCTTGCTCACAACCCTGAGAAACATTCGTGAATTAAAAGGGCCGCAATTTCTTCACATCATCACCAAAAAAGGCAAAGGCTATGCGCCAGCGGAGGCCGAGCCAATTAAATATCATGGCGTGACTGCATTTGATCCTGCGAAAGGCATTATGCCCTCTGGTAAATCATCGGCACCTACGTATAGCAAGATTTTTGGCGACTGGATTTGCGATATGAGTGAGATAGATAAGCGTGTAGTTGCGATCACGCCAGCCATGCGTGAGGGCTCTGGTCTGGTTGAGTACGAAAAAAGATTTCCTGATCGCTATTTTGATGTCGGTATAGCAGAACAGCATAGTGTTACCGTGGCAGCCGGCATGGCATGTGAGGGTCTGAGACCAGTTGTTGCTATTTATTCTACATTTCTGCAACGTGCTTACGATCAGTTGATTCATGATGTGATTGTTCAAAATCTTCCTGTGTTGTTTGCCATTGACCGCGCCGGTTGTGTCGGTGCCGATGGTCCAACCCATAATGGTTGTTACGATATTACATTTATGCGTTGTCTACCGAATATTGTCATCATGACACCTGCAGATGAAAATGAATGTCGGCAAATGCTCTATACCGGAATTCAGATTGATGGTCCGGCCTCGGTACGATATCCGAGGGGGGGTGGTCCAGGTGTAGAGGTAGAAAAAGAGATGACAGCACTGCCCATTGGTCAGGCAGAAATAAAAACCCAGGGGAAACGAATTGCGATTCTCGCATTTGGTGTGGTACTGGAGTTTGCACAAGCAGCAGGTGATGCGTTCGGCGCGACCGTGGTGAACATGCGATTTGTCAAACCTATTGATGAATCAATGATTTTGAAGATGGCTGCCAGTCATGAATTGATAGTCACCGTAGAGGAAAATATGATTCGAGGAGGTGCGGGTGAAGCTGTGAATCAGGTGTTGGCTGAGAATGGCGTGACACAATCAATTGTAAATTATGGCTTACCGGATCGTCTGATCCAGCATGGCTCAAGAGATGATATGTTGAATGATGTCGGCATGAATCAGGAAGGTCTGATAGATTTTATTCAGCATCACATAGGGGAGAGCGGACAAAAGGTCAAGATTAAGAGTGTTTAAACAATCCCCCCCATTATGGAAACAAAGCGCAACAACTCTTCTTCTTTTATTTCACCCATACACGAAATTCTGAAGATTGATTGAGACAGGCTACCCTGACCTGCATAGATAACAAAACCGTTTTCCTTGAGTGCATCGTGTAATGTTTCATAGTCAATCCTCTCGGGAAGATGGAAGGCATTGAGGACGCAGGAACAATCTTTTGTCTGCATCAAGGCGTGGATGCTCTTTTTTTCCAGGCCCTCTCTGACAATATTCAATCGGTCCCAGTAGTTTTGTTTACGTTTTCGCTGACCGCCCTGCTCTTGTAGTTCTTTTAAGGCCTCAGAAAGCGCATAGAAAGTTTGTACCGATTGCGTAAAAGGGGTGCTGTTTGCATCCTGATTTTTAAGATAGCTGGCCAGATCTAGATAGAGTGTCCTTTGGGGGGTTGCTTGCATTTCTTCGAATGCATTTCTGTTGCAAATGACAAACGAGGTGCCAGGAACAGCATGTAAACATTTATTGGCTGTGGCTGCACAGGCGATGATGTTCCATTCTTCGAATTCAATATCTTCTGCACCGAAACTACTGACACCATCTAACAAGATAGGCAAATTGTATTTTTTACATATTTTCGCAATACCGGCCAGATCATTAAGCCGACCAGTGGTGGTTTCATGATGAACCACCGCAACATGACTGAATTCTTCGTGGTATCGTAATTCATCTTCGAGTAATTTTAGATCAATTGCTTCATCCCATTCGTGATGCAATGTCTGGTGATTAATATGGTGAATTTCAGCAATCCTGGTCAATCGTTCTCCATAGACGCCATTTTCAATAATTAACACCTTGCCATGATCAGGCACCAGGCTGGTCATCATGGATTCCATTGCGGCGGTCCCTGAGCCGGTCATCAGGATCGCCGCCCATTCATCCTCGGGCAAAGGGTAGACTTTTAATAAATCATGACGAATGGTGTTTTGTAGTTCTGCAAATTCTGCCTCACGATGACATAGATCAGGACGCAACATAGCATTGCGAACACGTTCGCTGAGCACAACAGGCCCCGGGTTTAATAATATCTGTGACATCAGGATTTTTTTATTTACATGGATGTAATGTATGTCGCAGGTGCATGGATGCACAAGAGTGACAGTTTAGTATTTTTCATTTAGAAACTCGTACCGATATGTTGCATCAGTCTTTGTAAGACCTCAACCGGTGTGATATCAGGACGAGGCAGGTTTTCAATTGTCCCTGCGGAAATCTTAAGGTGTCCGAACCTTGCGCCCTGATTATTTTTGCAATTAAATAATTGGTCAATCAGTTCAATGTCGTGTCCTTCATACGTCGCCGCATAACCACAGGCTGCGGCTATCTCTGCGAATTTTACATTATTTGCGACTGTGGCCTGTGCGCCGGTTGAATCGTGCACTTCATTATCCAAAACGATGTGTGTGAGATTATTGCCGCCATAACTTCCTAGAGTAGCGAAGTTGCCCAGTCGCATCAGTGACGATCCATCGCCTTCAATCACCACGATTTGTAAATCAGGGCGTGCAAGTGCCAGACCTAAACCGAGTGAAGAAGCGCAGCCCATTGAGCCAACCATATATAGTTGGTTCCTGCGGTCATCAATCGCAAATAACTCTCGACCTGTAAATCCCGTTGTCGCAATGACAACTGACTTTTCAATCGGTGTGCGATCAATAATTTTTTTCAACACCTCATTTCTAGTGGCCAAAGGCATCGTGTTTTGATTGCAAATTTGTTTTTCTGAAGCTGTCTTTTTAGTTGCAACGAGCAGATCATTTTTTAGTTCGTGTTTTGCAATTGTCCCCTTCTGCATGATGAAGCCGTATGGTCTTTGCTCTTTTTCCATAAACTCACAGGCACGTTGTAATGCAGGTGTGACGTCTGCTTTTTCTGTTGGAAATGTTTCCCATGGGATACGCATAGTGTCGAACATTTCACCAGTGATTTGTCCCATCAGCTCATGTTGAGGTTCATCTGTTAAGCCCGGTGCACCACGATGGGTGGTGATAATAATCATCGGAATACGGAACACATAACTTAATGAAGTAATTGGACTGACAGCATTACCCAGGCCTGAGTTTTGCATCATGGCGATAGCACGTTCGCCTCCGATCGCCGCACCTGCAGCAGTGGCGATGGCATCACCTTCATTTGAAGACGAAACATAATTCAGGGAATCATCATTGATGACATAATTAATAAAGGGTGTCAGGAAAGAGCAGGGCACGCCTGCATAGCGTTGGAAACCCAATTCACGTGCTACCTCAATAAAGTCTTCTGCCTCTATCAATTGCTGTTTCCTATAATTTGGTAAAATCGCCAGCACGGTCGATATCGACCAGTGCATTTATGTCAATCCAGTGACCGTTAATGTAATGGACTTTGACAGGGTGATTCAGCTGAATCACCTGGTTCAGAAGATCGGCAAGAGACATCTGTTTGTAATTCTCTTGTGTTTTTAAGTCATCAATGGCTTCTTCTATCCATTGCCTGCCCTGACCTCGTACACGCAACATTCCAATCCATCGGCCGGAAGGGGCTTCTGGTGAAGACTCTTTTCCCTCAGAAACATGGTTTAGAAAAACATCCTGTTTGAATATGGTTCGGTCTTCTATCTGTGAGCAGTAGGCGTAGTCTGGTGAACCACTGTAATTTTCGTTTTCAACTGTGGAATCAATAACGGCAACAATCTCGCCGTCATTTTCGAGCAAATCTCTCAGGATGTAGCTACGAAACAGCAGATCGCCATAGGTGATAATCATATCATCATGGAATTCATTGACGACTTCGACGAGTGAAACCAGCTCACCCGTGGTCGCATAATCCTTATTGATATGCAAATCTAGGCCACTGGTATCGATCGCATCAGGTTTGTAACCTGCAACCAACGTGACTCGATTGATATTCTGATTTTTAAATTCGTCAAGCAAGTGACGTAAAACGGTTTTGCCGCCGATCGAAAGCATCACTTTAGGTTTATCTTCAGTGAGTTCACCAAGCGCATAGCCACGACTCGCTGCCAGCACGATGGCCCTGGTCTCCGAGCCTTTAGGGCGTAAATAACGTTCCTGGGCCTCGCTGAGTTCGGCTGCGCCCTGAAGAGAAAATAATTTTTTTACGGGGGCAATATTATCTTCAACATCAATTACTGATTCATTTGCATATATATCAGCACTAATTTTTTCCATAGAAGCAACTGCAGCACGAACCATATGATTTGCCCAGATGACCAAACTGATATTTGCGTTTCTGAAGATGTCTGTCGGCGTGCTGTAATAGGTCGTTGGAACAATCACCAGAGGTGATCGATTTCCCCACTCATGAGCAAATTCCAGAACTTCATTCGCTTGTGATAGTTTGCTATGGATCAGTATCCCGTCTGCGCCTGCCCTATGATAGGCTTCGGCACGCTCCAGCGCTTCCCTGATCCCCCAGCCAGCGATGAGAGCTTCGACCCTGGCAACAATACAAAAATCTGGATTATGTTGACTGTCTTTGCCTGCTTTGATCTTCCCACAAAATTCATCGACATCGGCCAGCGGCTGGCGTTCCCCATCGATAAAACTGTTTGTCTTTGGGAATAGTTTATCTTCTATGCAGACACCGGCAATCTCTCTCTGTTCGAGCTTCTTGACCAGCCGGCGCATGTTATTGAAATTGCCATAGCCGGTATCACCATCGAGCAGAATTGGAATTTCTGTTGCATCGGACATGAACTCCAGTATGTCGACGACCTGGGTCCAGCTTACTTCATTACTGTCACGCACACCGAATTGTGCAGACATCGCTAGTCCACTGCCCCAGATACCTTTGAACCCTGCCTGTTCGACAATTTGAGCAGAAATACCATTGTGCGCCTCCATGATGAATTCAAGTTGATTGGATTCAAGCAAGGCGCGGAGCTTTCCGCTTTTTGTTGATAGGGTGTCTTTGCTCATTTATTCACTCAAGTCTGTAAGTTCGGGCAAATCTGCAAGATTTGGCAGTATTTCATTCTTTGCTTTAATAACATCTTCGGGGAAATCTATTTCCAGCCAGGGTAAACCTGTGATGTCTTCGAATGAATATTTTTCAGGCTCTGCCAGCAACACGTCCCTTATTATTTCTTCGTAGGGGACTTCGTCTTCGCCTCTGTTGATATATTCACTCGCCTTCAAACCAAGTAATTTACCGGCATATGACGTGAACCTGAAGAAGCCTACTGATTCTCCCTGAAAATCAAAAACAAGATTTTTATCAGGCTGTTTTCTGAATTCAATTAGTTGATCATTATGGACACATAGTTTGACTGGTTCTTCACCTATTTCGAAATTTCGATCCAGCAGAAAAATATTTTCTTTATCTGAGTTTATCAGTTTATCAATAATATTGTGGTCATAAAGTACATCAGCATCCATCAAGATAAAATCCTGATCTGGAGCTAGTGCATTCAGCCCTGTTAGCAG
Source organism: Gammaproteobacteria bacterium (assembly GCA_004356415.1). Taxonomy (GTDB): domain Bacteria; phylum Pseudomonadota; class Gammaproteobacteria; order Eutrophobiales; family Eutrophobiaceae; genus SMWN01. Next base: position 808 of record SMWN01000102.1, on the reverse strand, counting down.
ACTTAAAATACTGCCCAGGGTGAAATCAGGATTAAAACAGAGTTCAACCCGATTAGCGCCAATATCAGAAAGTTCTGACTTAATCATAGCGGATTTATAACCTGTCACTATCACGACGTCATCCATGCCATAGTGATGAAGAATTTCGATATGTCTCTGTAACAGGCTTTTGCCATTAAATTCCAGCAAGCATTTCGGTCTGTCTTCTGAACAGTTACCCAGACGTTGACCTGTTCCAGCTGCGAGGATAATTGTTTTCATGTTAACGGTGGCTCAGATAATGTTGTTCTGTAAAAAGAAGCGAATGGTACTTGATGATGCTGTGCCAAGTACAGCAGGCGCTATCATGTCTATTACCTATACAGTACTATTAATAAAAGTAGATTGACTTGAATTCAGATGATTTGACTATGGCGACCGACATACCCAAAAAACTGGGAAAGTACGAAATAATCAAGGAACTGGGACGGGGCAGTATGGGGGTGGTTTATGAGGGTCATGACCCTTTTACTGATCATCGCGTTGCCCTGAAAGTCGCTAATACGCATAAATTTAGAAACAAAAAATCTGCAGAACGATACAAAAAGGCATTTTTTAATGAGGCCCATACAGCGGGCAAATTAAAACATCCAAATATTATCGACATTTTAGATGCTGGTGCCGAAGGAGATATTTGCTACATCGTGATGGAACTGGTTGAGGCCGGAAATACCCTGAAACCGTACTGTACACCTGAAAATCTTTTACCATACGAGCAGGTTGTTGAAATAATATTTAAATGTGCAAAAGCACTGGATTATGCTCACCG
>SMWN01000101.1 GCA_004356415.1 Gammaproteobacteria bacterium | reverse complement strand
TGCCATATCGTGATGCCATGTTGCGAGATCATCTTTATTCAATTGATTTAGATGTGAATGACCACAGGCCCTTGCCATCACCTGCATCAATTCAACCGAGGCCTCAAAGAAATTACAAAGTTGTTGGGAACATTTTTCAATATTTATTAGTTTCCTCAGATCTTCTTTTTGTGTCGCAACACCAGTAGGACAATTATTTGTGTTACACATTCTGGCAGCAACACAACCTATTGCCTGCATTGCACTATTGGATATGGCGACGCCATCGGCACCCAATGCGAGCGCTTTGACAAAGTCAATCGGCACGCGCAGACCACCCGTGATAATTAATGTCACCCGTCCAGTTGCACCTTGTTCGTCCAGAAAACGCCGTGCCCGTGCCAAGGCCGGAATCGTCGGCACACTGATATGGTCCCTGAACATCTGCGGTGCGGCGCCTGTACCGCCACCTCTCCCATCAAGAATAATGTAGTCCGCACTCGCATCGAGGGCGAATTGCATATCCCGTTCAATATGATTTGCACTTAATTTAAAACCTATCGGAATGCCACCCGTTAATTCACGAACACGATCAGCAAACTTTTTAAAATCATCAGCTGTGACCAGATTTTTAAAGGTAGGTGGTGAAATTGCTGGCTGCCCTTCCGGTATTCCTCTTACTTGAGAAATTTTCCCCTTATTTTTATTTCCGGGCAGGTGACCACCGGTTCCGGTTTTTGCACCTTGCCCTCCCTTGAAATGAAAGGCCTGTACCTTGGTGAGTAATTCTTCTTTAAAGCCAAATTCGGCACTGGCATATTCATAGAAATAACGCGAATTACTTTGCTGTTCTTCCGGCAACATACCACCCTCGCCGGAACATATTCCGGTACTTGCCAATTCGGCACCTTTGGCCAGGGATATTTTGGCTTCTTCAGACAATGCACCAAAACTCATGTCAGAAACAAACAAAGGTATTTTTAACGCTAAGGGTTTCTTTGCCTCTGGCCCAATGACCAGTTCCGTACCCACGATCTGATCCTCCATTAGCGGCTTTGTTGCCATTTGCGCCGCCATGATCTGTAGATCATCCCAATGCGGTAATAGATTGCGTGGTACACCCATGGATGTCATCTGTCCGTGATGACCCAACTTGCTTAGACCTTCGCGGGCAAGCTGGTGTATGAAAGCCACTGTCGGTTCTTCCGGAGTGGGTGTGGCAACAGGGGCTGCGCCGACATTTTTTTCTACACCAGGACCCTCCTTCCCCACCTCTTCAGCAGAAAACTTTTTATGTGTACCATCACAATAAGGCGCATTGCCGGTATGCTTACAGGCGCACAAATAAGCCTCTTCATCTTTCTCCACTTTAAATGCCTTCGGCGTAAATGACGTGCCTTTATGGGAACCATCGCAAAAAGGTTGATTAGCGGAACGGCCACAAACACAAAAATAATATTCTTCACCTTGTTTGAGGTTGACGGCTTTTGGTTTGTTATCGGCGACAATAGGATTGCTCATTATTATTTCTCCTTTATACAGTTGTATGTTGTATTGCTAGTGATCAACACAGTAGTGAACCAATCCTGTAATTCGTAGTTTGGTTTTTTTGTCAGGTATCACGCTTGAACATTCCAATTGTTGTCAACGTAAGTGCCACTAACCACAAAATTGGTCCTATTAAACCTGGGAAAAGAGGTAGATAAGCTGGCATTAAAACCGCGACTATGAAACCGATGTCCGCAAAACTTACAACCACAAAATTAAGCCAATAACCTAATTTACTGTTTTTCCAATTGAATTTTACTGCTACCACAATTCCAAATATGGCAAAAAACAATAAATAGAATGCGTCTTGGTAAATACGGCCTTGTACCATCCCTGATTCAAGCGCATGACCAAGTAGGTACACTTTCTTGGCCGCAACTAGATGTAAAAGCCCCCAAAGAATATAAAATACAGTGCCAATTCTTGCGTAGATCATAATTGTTCTCCTGAATATTATACATTCCTGTTATGTGGTTCTAAATAGTCGATCTCCGGACCCATCGGTACGATACCTGTGGGGTTAACTGTGGTATGACTTCCATAGTAATGCTGTTTTATGTGATGCATATTTATAGTTTCAGCTATACCTGCTTGTTGATAAAGATCACGCGTGTAGGCCCATAAGTTTGGATAATCAAGCAAACGTTTTAAATTACATTTGAAATGTCCAACGTAAACCGCATCGAAACGGATCAGGGTAGTAAATAATCGCCAGTCTGCTTCAGTGATTTGATCACCAGTTACATAACGTTGCAACTTGAGTCGAGCATCAAGCCAGTCCAATGTTTCAAATAAAGCAACTACCGCTTCTTCATAGGCTTCTTGTGTTGTAGCAAACCCGGCTTTATATACACCATTATTAACGGTGTCATAGATTCGTTCATTTAATGCATCAATATCCTCGCGCAAGGTTTCAGGATAATAATCTCCTTCTGTTGCTCCGATTTCATCAAAGGCACTATTAAACATACGAATGATCTCGGATGATTCATTGGAAACAATCGTATTGGTTTTTTTATCCCAGAGTACGGGTACAGTGACACGGCCAGAATAAATATTATTGGCTTTTAAATAGATATCACGAAGATAGTTAGCATTCAGATTCGGATCGGCAATCACGCCTTCACCCTCTACAAAGGTCCAACCATCTTCCGCCATATGCCAATGCACTACGGATAAGGAAATTATTTTTTCTAGGCCCTTAATCTTACGAAAGATTAAAGTCCGATTTGCCCATGGGCAGGCATAAGAGACATATAGATGATATCGCCCTGCTTCAGCTTTAAAACCTGCACTTCCCTCGAGCCCCGCTGCCCCATCAACTGTTACCCAGTTGCGAAACTGAGACGCTGATCGTACAAACCGGCCTTTGCTTTCTTCAGTGGCATACCAACGGTCTTGCCATCGCCCATCAACTAATAGTCCCATTTTATTCTCCATTCTCCTAAAAACGGTTATTTTGAAAATCTTCAAATGCCTGTAACACTTCTGCCTTGGTGTTCATCACAAATGGACCTCCACGTGCTACAGGTTCATTCAATGGTTGTGCGGCAATAAGTAAAAAACGACTGGTTTCCTTTGCAGTAACACTAACTTGATCACCGTTGCCTAAAATACCCATCTCTCTATTAGTAATCGTTTTTTGTAACTCACCCACCGATAACAGACCTTCGATGACATAGATGAACGCGTTATCACTCGAATTAAGTGTTTGTTCAAACTGTTGTCCCGCAGGCAGAGTAATATCCATATAAATTGGATTAACATAATTATTAATTACGGGTCCCTTTGTACCTTGATTGGTTTGACCTGAAATAACACGTATTTCTGACCCGTTTTCTAAGCGATCAACAGGAATGTCATTTACCGAAAATTCCTGATACGCCGGATCATTCATCTTTTCACTCTTTGGAAGATTCAACCACAACTGAAAACCCTGAAGTAATCCATTTTCCTGTTCCGGCATTTCTGAATGAACAATCCCTTTAGCTGCCGTCATCCATTGCACACCACCCGCTTCAATCACACCTTCATGACCGGCACTGTCTTTATGACGCATACGTCCTGCTAATAGATATGTGACTGTTTCAAAACCACGATGCGGATGACTCGGAAAACCACCGATGTAATCCTGAGGTTGATCAGACTCAAATGCGTCTAACAATAAAAACGGATCCAGCATGTTCAGTTCTGGTGTGCCGATTAAACGTGTCATTTTTACACCATCACCATCTGTAGTAGGGAGTCCCGACGTTATGCTTGTCAATTCTCTTACTTGTTCATTCATAATCATCACCAATTGCCTCGGTATGTAACACCTAAAATCAGCCGCTGAGATACGAAGCCGGCTAGATTTTTTTTGTTAGGCATGTTCTGTAATCTATTCATGTTACTGCAAGCTTTGGACTGCACTGACTAACTGACCTTTAATATCACTGTTTTTTATACTCGCAGACTCTAAATCAAAGTTTTCGTAAAAATTTGGAATTGATAAGCTCGCCTTAACTTCTCCATCGAAATATGGCGCTGAAGCTTCTGCAGCAGCAAGTACACTGCTTGCACCTCCAGGACCTGGCGAGGTAGCAAGCAAAACTAGTGGTTTATTTTGAAATACCTTTGTATCGATACGAGAGCACCAATCAAACAGGTTTTTATAGGCAGCAGTGTAAGATCCATTATGCTCAGCAAACGAGATGATTACAGCATCACTATCACCAATTTTGGATAAAAAATCTTTTGCCAGAGACGGCTGACCTATCTCCTCTTCTTTATCCTGGCTAAACAATGGCAGCTCATAATCATTTAAATCCAGGATTTCAACTTGAGCATTTTCTAGTAAACCCGTTGCATAGGTTACTAGTTGCTTGTTTATTGATTTTTTGCTACTGCTTGCAGCGAATGCTATTACTTTCATAGTATTTCCTTAAGTTTAGATAGTCTCTTTTATATTCATTCAAGTTTTTAGGGTTCATCGTTACATTTTTTAAAATTATAGTTGTTGATTAAATAGGGATAAACATCAATAATTGCAAAATATTGTTCACTTTAAGAGAACTATAGAAATGGGTCAACTGGAAGACATGAATGTGTTCATTCGCGTGGTAGAAACCGGCGGAATCAGCCGTGCTGCTGATCAGATGGGTATTGCAAAATCCGCCATTAGTCGTCGTCTGGTAGACCTCGAAACACGACTCGGCGTGCGTCTTCTCAATCGTACGACACGAACATCCAGTTTGACTGAGGCAGGCCAGAGCTACTATGAGCGTGCGATAAAGGTCATTGATGATGTCGCTGAACTAAACGCCATGACCACTGATTCAAGATGCGCTTTGGAAGGAACAATACGTCTGGCCGCACCACTTTCATTTGGACTCGCTCACCTTGCACCTGCGATTAGTGTTTTCGCAAAAGAACACCCGGAATTAACCATCAACATAGATTTTTCTGACAGACAAATTGATCTGGTTGAAGAAGGTTTTGATCTCGCCTTTCGCATTGCTGATCTAAAAGATTCCACATTAGTAGCGAGAAAGATCTCACCTATTCGACTGATACTCTGTGCAAGCCCAATCTATATAGAAGAATACGGTAAGCCTAAAACACCTGGAGAATTAAAGAATCATAATTTCTTGCAATATAACCTGTCTGGATCTTCTTCACTGAAATTCAAAGATAAAAAAGGCAAGGAACACCTGGTAAAACTATCTGCAAAAATGAATTCTAACAACGGCGATTTTTTAAGAGACATGGCGATTGCCGGACATGGTATATTAGCTACACCAACATTTATTTCATGGAAGGCACTGGCAACCGGAGACCTTGTGCCTGTCTTAGCCGACTTTATATTGCCTCAAAGGCACGCCTATGCGGTTTACCCTCAAACACGTTATCTATCACAGCGTACTCGTGTGTTAATCGATTTTTTGGTAGAACGATTTGGAGATAATCCGTATTGGGACCAAAATATTGACATAATCACAAAATAACAATAAAACATTGGGGAAAATTGAATGATTGAAATGACACTGGAACTTGCTGAAGCAATCGGCAAGGCAGCATTAGCAAAAGCAAATGAAATAAATCGGCCGATGAGTGTATCAGTTGTCGATGAATCGGGCAGACTGGTTTATTTTAGTCGTGCTGATAACGCTGGATTTTTTACCTTTGACACCTCAAGGGCAAAGGCGATGGCTTCTGCTTCATTTAAACGCTCGACTCT
>SMWN01000100.1 GCA_004356415.1 Gammaproteobacteria bacterium | reverse complement strand
CTCAAGTAATTTGGCGACCGTCTGATCAGGGTCTTTGACAAAAGGCTGACCTAGCAGGGTAATCTCTTTTAAAAACTTGTTAATACGCCCGCCGATCATCTTCTCAATAATATCCGGTGGCTTACCGCTTTCTTCTGCCTGTGCAACAAATATTTCTTTCTCCTTAGCAAGTAAATCCTGTGGTACATCTTCCTCGGCAATGCATACAGGGTTACTTGCGGCGATATGCATGGCAATGTCCTTTGCCAGGGCTTCATCACCACCCTCTATTTCAACGAGCACACCGATACGAACACCATGCAGATATGCACCCAATGTTCCTTGTGCTGAATTAAGCTGTGAAAAGCGTCTGACACTAATGTTTTCACCTATTTTTGAAACCAGTTGCTGACGCATTTCTTCAACCGTCTGGCCGGTATCACCGACCTTGCTCTCCATTAAGGTATCGATATCTGCTGGCTGATCAGCTAAAATGCAAGTCGCAACCTCATTGCAAAATCCTTTGAAGCTGTCATTTTTGGTAACAAAATCTGTTTCAGAATTAATTTCAGCAATGACTGTCTGTCCAGTTTTTCCATTTCGCTTAATGACAACCAAACCTTCTGCAGCAATGCGTCCTGCCTTCCTGGCAGCCTTTGCCATGCCTGATTTGCGCATATTCTCAATGGCTCTTTCAATATCACCATCAGCTTCCTGGAGTGCCTTTTTGCAATCCATCATGCCAGCACCAGTACGCTCGCGAAGCTCCATTACCATTGTGGCTGATATTACCATTTTTATTTTTCCTCAACTTCCTTACTTTTTGAATTGTCTTCAGCCTTCTTGGCAACCTTTTTCTTGGTCTTCTTCTTGGCAAGCTTTTTCTTGGTGACTTTTACGCCATCAGTACTATCCACTGCTTCTGTTTTTTCTGCCTTTGCTGATGTTGTTTTTGCAGCTTTCTTTTTGATCGTCCTTTTCTTGCTTACCTTCTTTTTGACCACTGGTTTTTTGCTTACAAATTTTGCAGCAGCTTCTAGGATGATTGGTTCACCAGATTCGTCGAGTTCAACAAAATCGTCCTCTTGTCCAGCATCCATATGAGCTATTGCAGCACGACTATCCAGAATCGCATCAGCAATGCCCTTGGCATAGAGACGGATTGAACGTATGGCATCGTCATTACCAGGGATAATGTAATCAATATCACTCGGATTATTATTACTATCAACGACACCGATGACCGGAATCCCCAGTTTTTTCGCTTCACTGACCGCGATGCTTTCGTAACCGACATCAATCACAAATAAGGCATCTGGCACACCCCCCATATCCCTGATTCCGGATAGGCCGCGTGACAGCTTTTCATGTTCTCTCTTATGTCGAAGCTGGTCTTTTTTGGACATTTTTTCCAATGTGCCGTCTGTTTCCTTAGCCTCTAGGCCCTTCATCCTGTTTATGGATTTTTTGACCGTTTTATAGTTGGTCAATAAGCCTCCCAACCAGCGACGGTTTACAAATGGCATTCCACAACGTAGGGCCTCCTCCTGAATGACGTTTTGAGCAGAACGTTTGGTCCCCACAAACAGAATCGTGCCTTTTCTGGCAGCCAGTTTGCCAATAAAATTAACGGCTTCACCGTACATCGGCAATGATTTTTCAAGGTTTATAATGTGGATTTTGTTGCGTTGACCGAATAAATACGGCGCCATCTTGGGATTCCAATAACGAGCCTGATGACCAAAGTGGACACCGGCCTCCAGCATCTCACGCATGGTGACATTTGACATTTAATTCTCTCCGATTAGGGTTACGCCTCCGCACACACCATGTACAAACCTTTCGGCACCCAATACACAGTTGTAGTTGTGCGTGTGACATTAATTTGCGAAACTGCGGGCGCTTTATAACACACAAGACTATTGATAACAATTGCTTAGCCCAGTTCCTAAGAACCAGATTCAGAGAGATTCATGCCAGTCACCATCAAAACACCTGAAGAAATTGAAAAAATGCGCATTGCGGGTCGTCTGGCTGCGGATGTGCTACAGATGATTGAGCCACATGTTCATGCTGGAATGACCACCGATGCACTAGATCAGATCTGCCACAATTATATCGTTAATGAACAAAAAGCCGTCCCGGCCCCCTTGAATTACCGGGGTTTTCCTAAATCTATTTGTACATCAGTTAATCATGTCATCTGTCACGGCATACCAGGAAACAAAAAACTAAAAAGTGGGGACATCATGAATATCGACATCACTGTCATCAAGGATGATTATCATGGTGACACCAGCAAAATGTTCTTTGTGGGCGACCCCTCAATTAGGGCAAAAAGACTTGTACAAACTACTTATGAATGTATGAAACTGGGTATCGAAATGGTGAAACCCGGGGTACGTCTTGGAGATATTGGCCACGCGATTCAACAACACGCAGAAAGTAATAACTATTCAGTCGTTCGTGAATATTGTGGCCATGGTATCGGTAAGGAATTTCACGAAGACCCACAGGTGCTGCACTATGGACAGAAAGATACTGGCCTCACACTCGAACAAGGAATGGCTTTCACCATTGAACCCATGATTAATATGGGTAAACGTCATGTCAAATTACTTCCAGATGAATGGACTGTCGTAACAAAAGACAGAAGTCTTTCAGCTCAATGGGAACATACTATTCTTGTCACATCTGATGGATACGAAATCCTGACCAAGAGAGATGATGAAGAATTTTAGAATATGTCAAATACTATCTCTGTCACTTCAAACCTGCCATCACAAATTGATAATAAATTTTTGTTCAATAGTGACGCCTTTTTAAAATCATTAGAGATATCACCATCACCATTAAAAACTTTTAAAGATGCCTTATGTAGTGGAACCGAGGCACTTAAAGATGCTTTTGATTCCGGACTCAACGTGGTGGAACTTGTACATAAACGTGCATGGTTGATTGACCAACTTTTGATCAATGCCTGGAAATCAATGATCACTTCTAAGAATTTGGCATTAGTCGCCGTAGGCGGCTATGGACGAGGAGAACTTCACCCTGCCTCTGATATTGATTTAATGATTCTGGAGAAGTCCAGAAGCAGCAAGGAAGTCAATCAACAGATCCAGCAATTCCTGACCTTTTTATGGGACATCGGGCTTGAAGTGGGCCAGAGCGTCCGTACTGTCAAGGATTGTGTTACCGAAGGTCGTGCTGATATCACAGTCGCCACAAACATCATGGAATCACGTCTGCTGGCAGGCGAGCCAACTTTATTTGAATCCATGCGTAAGTTAACTGGACCGAAAAAGATCTGGTCAACCAAAAAATTCTTCAAGGCCAAGTGGCAAGAACAAATTGAACGCCATGAAAAATATGCCAATACTGAACATAGTCTTGAACCCAACATCAAGGAAGGGCCCGGTGGCTTAAGAGATATTCAGATGATTGGCTGGGTTGCCAAGCGCCATTTTGGTGTTGATAGCCTCTATGATCTGGTTGAACATGGCTTTCTGACCAAGGAAGAATATAAAACGCTTTCCGCAGGTCAGACTTTTCTATGGCGTATTCGCTATGCCCTGCATAATCTAACAGGTCGTCATGACGACAGACTCTTGTTTGATTATCAACATCACATAGCGCAGATCTTCGGCTTTCAGGCTGAAGATAACAGCGGCGTTGAACAATTCATGAAAATGTACTACCAAACGGTACGAGAATTGAGTCGTCTCAACGAAATACTATTACAGCACTTTCAGGAAGCTATCATCTATGCGACACGCAGAGAAAAAATTAAACCCGTCAACAAGCGTTTCCAGATCCGCAATGATTTTATCGAAGTTTGTCATGATCAAGTTTTTGAATGGCACCCTTTTGCATTACTTGAAATATTCCTGCTCAAGCAACAAACCCTTTCAATCAAGGGCATCCGCGCAAGCACCATTCGCTTGATTCGTCAATATTTATACCTGATTGATGATGATTTCAGAAATGATATTCGTAATAAAAGCCTGTTTATGGAAATCATTCGACAACCAAGATACGTCGGCCATGAACTTCGGCGTATGCACCGTTACGGCATACTCAGTAAATATCTGCCCGCCTTTGGTCAAATTGAAGGGCAAATGCAATTCGATCTCTTCCATGTTTACAGTGTCGATGAACATATCCTTTTTGTCGTTCAGAATATGCGACATTTCGGGATGCCAGAATATGCTGATACTTATCCGCTCTGTCAGAAAATTTTGAAAATATTGCCAAAACAGGAACTGCTCTACCTTTCTGGTTTATTCCACGATATCGCTAAAGGTCGGCAAGGAGACCATTCCAAATTAGGCGCAAAAGATGCCATCGATTTTTGTAAGCGACACGGTCTAAGCACATATGATGCGGATCTTGTCGGCTGGCTGGTTGAAAACCATCTCATCCTGTCAAAAACAGCACAGCGTGAAGATATCAATGACCCGGAAATCATTAATAAATTTGCGGTAAAAATGGGCGACCGGGAACACCTGAATTATCTGTACTTGTTGACCGTTGCTGATGTTAATGGCACCAATCCTGAGCTCTGGAATGCATGGAAAGACTCATTATTTAGTCAGCTATACAATGAGACAACGCGTGCGCTCAGACGTGGTCTGGAAAACCCGTTCAATAAAGAAGGCCGCATCAGGAAAACCAAATACTCCGCACTGGAACTGGTGAGTAAACGAACAAAATCAAAATTCGATGTTGACAAGCTCTGGGCATCATTGGGTGAAGATTATTTTATTCGCTATTCACCAGATGAAATTGCATGGCATACCAAATCGATCGCAGATAATACAAAACAGCAATATCCCTTAATCAAGGTTCGTCAACAAGCCATTCGGGGCGGTACAGAAATCTTTGTTTACATGAAAAATCAGGACAATATTTTTGCCACAACAACACGTGTGTTGGATCAACTTGGTCTCACCATTGTCGATGCAAGGGTTATTTCCTCAGCACACGGATTTACACTGGACACCTATATCGTTCTGGATAAATCAGGCGAGGCAATTAAAGAAAAAAAACATAGGGAAGACATTGTGATCAAACTGGATGATGCACTATCAAAAATGGATCAATGGTCTAAAAAAATATCGCGTCCACGGTCACGAAAACAGAAAGTATTTCCCATTCCAACAACCGTACAATTCACACAGGATGAAAAAAATAATAGAACGATCATGGAAGTGATTGCCTCGGATAGACCAGGATTTCTATCACGTGTCGGCATCGCTCTTTCAGTATGTGACATCCGTCTCCATGGGGCGAAGATAGCTACCTATGGGTCGCGTGTTGAAGATATTTTTTTCATCACAGATAAAGAAGATCAACCTATCACCGATCCGGCTAAATTTGAAAGCCTGACTAACTTCATTATTGAAATACTTTCCTAAGGGAAAAATTTCCTGAAAAATATGGTCACACGCCCTCCTCTTTCAGAAAATGAATTACTGGAAAATGCCTCTAAAATTGCTGGGAAAACGCTACAACAAATAGCAATTAAACAAGGTATCGAAACACCAGAGGATCAACACCGTCACAAAGGTTGGATTGGACAATTACTTGAACACAGTCTGGGCGCAACAGCCGGCTCGCTTCCTGAACCAGATTTTCTACATATCGGAGTTGAATTAAAAACCTTACCGCTAAATCACCTTGGTACACCGAAAGAATCTACCTATGTCTGTGCAATTAACCTTACCAGCCCAGAATCTCGCTGGGAAAACTCACTGGTCAAACATAAACTTTCTCGTGTCCTGTGGTTACCTGTTGAAGCAGATCCTGATATTCCACTGGCAGCAAGAAGAATTGGTTCAGCCATTCTTTGGAGTCCTGACAAAGATCAAGAATCAGTATTACGCAGAGACTGGGAAGAACTCATGGACATGATCGCCATGGGAGAACTGGAACAGATCACCGCACATCAAGGTCAGTATCTGCAAATTCGGCCTAAAGCATCAAATTCAAAAGCACTCTGTAAAGGGATCAATAGTGAAGGTGAAGAAATCCTCACCCTACCCCGCGGCTTTTATTTAAGGACGATCCTGACCAGGCAAATACTGATTCAACATGACCTTAAAATTAAATAGAAAATTATCCATTGCGCCTATGATGGATCATACCGATCGGCATTTTCGTTTTTTTATGAGAATAATCTCTCCGCACGCAATGCTTTATACCGAGATGATTACCACGGGGGCACTCATTCATGGTGACAGGCAACGTTTTCTTGAACACCATGTAGATGAATATCCATTAGCAATACAGTTGGGTGGAAGTGATCCTGAGGGTCTCGCAGCTTGTGCCGTAATTGCGGAAGAAGCTGGGTATGATGAAGTAAATCTAAATGTCGGCTGCCCCAGTGAGCGGGTGCAATCAGGAAAATTCGGTGCCTGCCTGATGGCGGAGCCAGAATTGGTTGCCGAGGGGATCTCTCGAATGTCACAAAGCGTTAACATTCCCGTCACAGTTAAAACACGGATTGGAATCGACGATCAGGACAGTTATGAGGAATTGTCTGCGTTTATCAACTGTGTAAAAAAAGCAGGCTGCAATACCTTTATCATCCATGCGCGCAAGGCCTGGTTAAATGGCCTCAGTCCAAAAGAAAATCGCGAAGTGCCTCCATTGCAATATGAAACCGTCTATCAGTTGAAAAAAGAATTTCCTGAACTTGATTTTATTATTAATGGTGGTTTCACGACACATGATTCGATTATGGAGCAATACGCACACGTTGATGGTGTGATGATTGGTCGCG
>SMWN01000099.1 GCA_004356415.1 Gammaproteobacteria bacterium | reverse complement strand
TTCGGCCAGATCCTTAGCCTGTTCTTAACTGGACCAGCACTGGCTCTACTTTTCAGGGCACACGACCAGAGTTCGTGAGTACAAATAAATGACACAAGTGACGCAAATACCATTAGCAAAAAAGAAAACGACCGAAGTTCCGGCAACAGGGACAGGTCCTTCGCTTGGCTGGTGGACAGGCGACAACGCGGCGCTCTTTGAAAACGATCCAGCCATTCATGATGCTATTTTCAATCTGAATAAACCCGTCTACGTCCTGCAGAGCCAGGGTCAGGAACACCTTGTCGCCGATCAAGGGTTAGCTGTTATCGGAGGAGAGCCTGAAGCAGATGGCCTGCCCCTGGCAGGATTTTCTCCCGCAAGCTCGCCCAGACAATTAGGCGACACCAGCTTTTGCGAAGATCATGGCCTGCGATTTCCCTATATGTGTGGCTCGATGGCTAATGGCATTGCATCAATTGGCCTGGTTGAAGCTGCCGCCGATGCTGGCTTACTCGCTTCTTTTGGTGCAGCTGGCCTGATGTTGAGTGAAATAGAAAACGCTGCTGCACACCTGACAAAGTCATTGAGTTCAAAACCTTTCTGTTTCAACCTGATTTTCTCACCCAATGAAAAGGGGCATGAAGACGCGGTCGTCTCGCTATACCTGAAATACGGTATCCGACTGATTGAAACCTCGGCCTATATGAAACTGACCTTGCCTGCTGTCCGTTATCGAGTACATGGTATCCACCAAAACCAGGCTGGCGAAATTGAAACACCGAATCGAATCATTGCCAAGGCCTCCCGTGTTGAAGTTGCAACGAAATGGTTCAGTCCTCCACCAGAAAAAATGCTGGCACAATTAGTTGCCTCAGGAGACATCACAGAAGAACAGGCATCATTAGCTGCACGAATACCCATGGCGCAGGATCTGACTGTCGAAGCAGATTCTGGTGGCCACACTGATAACCGACCTGCGATTACACTATTGCCTACCATCATTGCATTAAGAGATCGCTTACAGAAAGAATTCGGTTACACCACACCGTTACGGGTGGGTGCCGCAGGTGGAATCGCCACCCCGGCATCTGCAGTGGCCGCATTCTCTATGGGTGCCGCTTACGTTTTGACGGGGACGCTGAACCAGGCTTGCATGGAATCAGGCAGCAGTGACATCGTACGCAAGATGTTGGCAGAGGCAGAACAGGCTGATGTCGCCATGGCGCCTGCTGTCGATATGTTCGAAATGGGTGTGAAACTACAAGTCTTAAAACGCGGCACCATGTTCGCCATGCGCGGCAATAAACTTTATGAACTCTATCGTGCTTACGATTCCATTGATGCCATTCCGGAAAAAGAAAGACAGTCTTTGGAAAAAATAATATTCAAAGCATCATTAACAGATATATGGCAACTGACTCGAGATTTTTTTAACGAACGCGATCCAGAGCAGATCGTAAAGGCAAATCAGGATCCAAAACACAAGATGGCACTGATCTTTCGCTGGTATCTGGGACTCTCATCACGCTGGGCAAATACAGGAGACGAGGCAAGACAAGTCGATTATCAGGTGTGGTGTGGGCCTTCTATGGGGGCCTTCAATGAATGGACCAGAGGTTCATGGTTGGCAGAACCAGCAAAAAGAAATGTTGTAACAGTCGCATTGAATATTCTCTATGGTGCTGCTGTTGCGACACGCATTAATAGTTTACGCAATCAAGGCGTAAAATTTTCAGTCCAGGTAACTCATTTTGAACCGCTTGAGGTTCAGGAAATCGAAAGCAGGATAATTGAGGGACACAAACAGTGACAAAGAAGCAGGCCAATATCTCAAGAGCGTCCCCTCAGGTTTCATCTCCATTGGCAATCATCGGTATCGGCTGTCTTTTCCCCAAGGCGGGTAACGTCAACGAATACTGGGCCAATATCCGGGAAGGTGTCGATGCCATCACTGATATTCCTGATTCACACTGGAACCCGGAAGACTATTTCGACTCGGATCAGAAAAAGCCCGACATGACTTACGCTCGTCGCGGCGGCTTTATTGATCCGGTAGATTTCAATCCTCTGCAATATGGTATGAGCCCCAATAATATTGAGGCAACCGATACGACACAATTGCTCGGTATGGTGGTGGCCCGACAAGCACTACTGGATGCAGGTTATTCCACGGGCAAAGATGCCGGAGATGGGAGAGAATTTGATCGTGATCGCACCAGCGTCATCATGGGTGTCACTGGCACATTAGAACTGGTGATTCCTCTCGGCGCACGACTGGGCCATCCGATCTGGCGACAGGCGCTGGCCGATGCCGGTGTCGATCCGGAAACAGCAGAAGATGTTGTGCAGCGAATTTCAGATAGCTATGTGCCATGGCAGGAAAATTCATTCCCGGGTTTATTGGGCAATGTCGCCGCCGGACGTATTGCTAATCGATTTGATTTAGGCGGAACCAACTGTGTTGTCGATGCCGCATGTGCAAGCTCATTAAGTGCCATCCATCTGGCATCGTTGGAACTAGCCTCCGGTCGCTCTGATATGGCCATTGCCGGTGGATTGGATACCTTCAACCATATTTTCATGTATATGTGTTTCAGCAAAACGCCGGCGCTCTCGCCGACGGGGAATAGTCGGCCTTTTGCCCTCGGTGGCGATGGCACCATCATCGGTGAAGGCATGGGTGCGGTCATCTTAAAACGTCTAGATGATGCCCAACGAGATGGCGATCAGATCTATGCGGTAATCAAAGGTATCGGCACATCCAGTGATGGTCGTGGCAATGCCATCTATGCCCCAAATGTTGCAGGCCAGATCAAGGCATTGGAAGATGCCTACGTGCAGGCGAATGTCACACCGGATTCGATTGAACTCATCGAAGCTCATGGAACGGGAACTTCAGTGGGGGATGCGGTAGAAGCCGAGGCCCTGGAAAATGTTTATCGCAAAGCAAATCAGGATGATACCTGGTGCGCCCTTGGCTCGGTGAAGTCCATGATTGGTCATACCAAATCTGCCGCAGGTATCGCCGGGTTGATCAAGACAGTCATGGCACTGAAACACAAAGTGTTACCACCCACCATCAAGGTCGATCAACCGCTTGAATCACTTGAGCCCGGCAAAGCCCCCATGTATGTCAATACCATCAAGCGTCCCTGGATAGCCAATGCTTCACACCCCAGACGCGCAGCGGTAAGTGCTTTTGGTTTCGGTGGCAGTAATTTTCATTGTGTTCTGGAAGAAGCTGAAGACGATGATGCCGAGATTGACTGGGATGGTCGCGTGCTCCTGTTTGCCCTGAGTGCGAACTCAAAAAAAGACCTAAGCAAGCAACTGTCAGCAATAAAGTGTAATAAACCCTGGTCAGAACATCGTGCTTTTGCTGCCAGATCCCGTGCAGACTTTGATGCAAAAAAACCACATCGCTTGGCGTTCATCGTCGAGCAAGATAAAATAGAACTGCAGACGCTGATCCAGCAGGCCATCAAGATGCTGTCAGAAAATGAGGTTGACAATTTCTGGCAACTACCATCAGGTGTATGTTATGCCAGCGGATCGCATGAGAATAAAACCGGCCTGTTGTTCCCGGGACAAGGCGCACAGTATGTTGGCATGTTGCGCGATCTTGCATGCCAGTTCCCGCATTTCAGTTCTGTATTGAGTGAAGTAAATGCCGTCAAGGGCGAAACCAAACATGGCTCTAGACTCAGCGACACGATATATCCGATTCCTGTATTTTCAGATGAAGCACGACAAGACCAGGAAGACATTCTGCGTGACACGCGCAACGCACAAGCTGCGATTGGTGCCGTTAGCCTGTCTGGATTGCGTACTCTAGAACAATTTGGTTTTAAGGCTGATGTCACTGCCGGTCATAGTTACGGCGAACTGGTTGCACTTTGTGCCGCAGGCGTTTTTGATGAAACTGCCTTGCACCAATTGTCTCTGCTACGTGGCAACTTAATGGCAACAGGGGAAGGCGACCGTGGTTCCATGCTTGCTATCTCAGCCACCTTCGAAGATGTAGAAAAATTAATTAAAGATGAAAATCTTGATTTGATTATCGCCAATCATAATGCGCCGAAACAAATTGTTTTATCTGGTGCCACCGATCAAATTGAAAAGGCCGTAGCAGTTTGCAAAGAACAAAAATTACAGGCTACGCAATTATCTGTCTCGGCAGCATTCCATAGCAGATTTGTTGCAGATGCCGAGGCACCTTTTGCTGATGCGCTGTCAAAGATCGAACTCCATGAAAACACGATGACGGTGTTAGCGAACACAACGGCAGATTGTTATCCGGCCAGTACTGATCCTTCTGGGCAAAAAGAAATTAAAAAAATATTGGCAGGACAACTTGCTAACCCTGTCAGGTTTGTTGAGCAAATAGAAAAAATGGTTGCCCTAGGCGTGCGTACTTTTGTTGAGGTTGGCCCGGGAAGTCGCCTGAGTGGTTTGGTCAAGGCCATATTGGGTGACAAGCAGAATGACAAGGAATTCCAAATACTGACACTGGATGCGTCTTCCGGTAAACGACATGGTCAATACGATCTTGCTAGCTTACTTGCAAATCTTGCGGTACTGGACAAGGGAATTGATCTGTCACAATGGGATGCTAATTATCTTGACTCCTTAGATGAGACATCAGGCAAGAAACCCACAATGACAATTAAATTGTCCGGTGCAAACTACATCAACCCCAGAGAAAAACGTCCCGCAAGACCTCTACAAACTAAACAATTGGCACAGCAACAGACGCAACAACGGGCAGAGTTGAAAAATCCAGCTTTGGACAGGCCAACTTCAGACCGGCCATCTTTAGACAGGCCTTCTTTAACCGGGCCATCTCCTGATCAGCAAATAACATCTACTCAACAAGGGCAGAGCGCATTACGCACGACTCAGGAAAGTATTCTTGCCTTACAAAAAATGCAGGAACAGACAGCGAAGTTACATCAGCAATATCTACAGGGGCAGGAAACTGCACAACAAACGATTGCGCAATTGCTTCTGCAGCAGCAGGCATTATTAGGTCTAGAAATAACCACCATTCCTGCGCCAGTACCTACTGTGCAAGCAAAAAATGTAGCGCCTGTCCAACTGGCACCGGAAGCACCAGTCGCGACACCGCACCCAGTTGAACAAGCCAGGCCAGTAGTCGAAATTGTTGAAACAGAAAACGCAGCACATGCTAATGAAGAAGTGCACAGTGTTTTATTAGAAGTGGTTGCAGAAAAAACCGGTTACCCACTGGATATGTTAAGTCTGGACATGAGTCTGGACACCGACCTTGGTATCGACTCCATCAAGCGTGTAGAGATCCTGTCTGCTTTACAGGAAAGACTTCCCGGTGCACCTACGGTAAATCCAGAAGAATTAGGCACATTCCAGTTCCTGGAGAATATTGTTGAGTTTCTGGTTGCAGCCATGCCGAAAATGGCAGAAACAATTCCTCAGACAATAACGTCTGACACATCATCAGTTTCAAGTGATATGTTACAAAATGTCCTGCTGGATGTGGTTGCAGAAAAAACCGGCTACCCACTGGAAATGTTAAGTCTGGACATGAGCCTGGACACCGACCTTGGTATCGACTCGATCAAACGTGTAGAAATTTTATCCGCGCTTCAGCAACAAATGCCGGAAGCCCCGATGGTCAGCCCGGAAGATCTGGGTAACTTGCAAACACTGCAACAGATCGTTGATTTCCTGTCTGCAGGCAGTGCTTCAATATCAGAATCACCGCGATCAACGACTGTATCAGCAGGCGGTGAACAACTCGCAGAAATCATGCTCGAAGTTGTTGCGGATAAGACCGGGTACCCGGTGGACATGCTTAAGCTTGAAATGAACCTGGAAGCTGATCTCGGGATTGATTCGATCAAGCGTGTAGAAATACTTTCTGCATTGCAGGAACGCATGCCTGAAATGCCAGCTGTGAAACCGGAGGATCTGGGCGCATTACAAACACTGCAACAAATTGTAGAGCATATGCTTGAAAGTTCACCTGCAACAATGCCTGAAACAAGTAATCAAACAGAAATTGAAATAACTATTATCGACAAGATATCCAATGTTGAAAGGCAGGTCTTAAATGCCGTTCCGTTAACAACAGAACAAGAAAGTATTTCACTGAAAAAAGATGCCACGGTTTGGGTGACTGTCGAAACACCGGAGTTCACACAAGCTATTTGTAAATCTCTGGAGCAACACCATCTGAACCCTAAAATTGTGCCGCTGGATGCTGTCCCTGATTCAAAGCTTGCAGGTTTAATCATCCTGACCCCTGCTAATCCTGATCAAACGTTTATGAAAGACAGCTTCATGCTGGTTCAACGTGTCAGTGAATCATTACGTGCGGCAGGACAATCAAACGCAGCGATACTTGTAAGTGTCACGCAAATGGGCGGACAGTTTGGTCTCAATGGTGTGGGCGAAGCCTGTCCTGTGTCGGGCGGCATTGCAGGTCTGATTAAAACTGCAGACAAGGAGTGGCCTGAAGTCTCCTGTAAAGCCATTGATGTTCAATACAAGGACAATGTCACCGAGCTAGCTAACAACATCGTTGATGAATGTTTAACACGTGATCCTATTGGTAGCTTACTCGAAGTCGGTATTACCAGCGAACAACGATATACACTTGAACTCAACACGGTTGCTATTAAAGGACATAAAACGTCAAGCACACTGAATTCAAATGATGTTGTCATCGTTACCGGCGGTGCACGCGGCGTCACTGCAGAGATCGCATTGGCATTGGCCGAAACAACTCAGACAAATTTATTGTTATTAGGACGTAGCGAACAACCTGAGCCAGAAGCTGAATGGCTTGAAGGATTAAACACTGAGGCTGAGATTAAAAAAGCCATGCTTACACAGAAAGGGAAAGGCACAAAGCCGAAGGAGTTAAATGATACTTGCAAAAAGATTCTTGCAGACAGGGAAATTCGAAACAATCTACAGCGCATTGAAGCAACTGGCGTAAAATTCATCTATCGCGCGGTAGATGTTCGTAATAAAAAAGAAGTCGTGGCTGCAGTTGATGAAGCCAGAAAATCGCTTGGCGTTATCAGTGGCTTCATTCATGGCGCTGGTGTGCTGGCAGATAAATTAATAGAAGATAAAACCGAAGAACAATTTTCTAAAGTTTACGCCACCAAAGTCGCTGGTATTAACTCCTTACTGACAGCGACAGCAGATGATCCCTTAAAAGTCATGGTCATGTTTTCCTCATCGACGGGTCGCTTTGGTCGACAAGGGCAATGCGATTATGCTATTGCCAATGAAGTCCTAAATAAAATCGCACAACAACAAGCAAGACTGCGCGCGGATTGTCGCGTCGTCAGTGTCAACTGGGGACCCTGGGATGGTGGCATGGTCACCCCAGCATTGAAAAAAATCTTTGCACGAGAAGGTATTGGAGTCATTAATTTAAAAGCAGGTGCAGATTACCTGATGCAGGAGATCGCATATGAAGGACCTGTTGAAGTGGTTATTCTTGGTTCAACTGCGCAGCAGAATCAAGTTCCTGTGGAAACAAGTAAGA
>SMWN01000098.1 GCA_004356415.1 Gammaproteobacteria bacterium | reverse complement strand
GTTGTAGTACAAATCCCTTAGCTTATCCATCTGGGCCCTAGCTTTCGCTCTTGAAGGATGAATTTCACTCGCGATTGCTTTCTTTGCTATCTTCTTCTTAGCCTTCTTCTTATTTACATGTGTCTTCTTTTTTGCAACGCGTTTTTTCATCTTCTTTCTTGTTACCCCATGTTGATTACGCCATCTTCTTCGATATATACGTTATTTTCATACGTGGGTAAAAGATTAATTCCAAATAATCATTCATCCTAGCACTACCTCATTCATCATCTGACGCCGATCTGTCTTTGTGAATTTTCCATAATGTTTCTCAATCATCCTGACTGAAGTTCCAGCATTCTCAGCCACTACCTGCATCGGCATGCCGGACAACAGTGCTTTGGATACGTGATAGTGCCTTAGCGAATAAAAAACACATTCTCCGGGTAGCTTCGCCTTTTCAACTGCCTCTCTCATTGAGCGCAGGTGATGAGATTTCCCCCATGGGTTGCCATCATCTTTTGCAAGTAAAATGGCTTCTGGCAATCGGTCTTTACATATATCTTTAAAAAACTTCATCGCACCATCAGACAAATAGCAAATACGATGACCTGTTTTACCAGTCAACTCTATTGTGCTATCCCGTGGATCAAAATCTTTAACCCTGGCCCTGGTCAATTCACCGTATCGTGCACCAGTCAATACACCAGCTTTTACAAGTCTATGAAATCCACCCACTGTTTTCTCAAGTAAGGTATTTACTTGTTTGTCGGTTAAAAATAGTTTGCGACTAGAGGTAACATTTTTGAAGGCGCTCACCCTATTCCACTCGGTATCTGATGCAATGTGCCCGTCCCTGAAGGCAAGATTTAACGCCGCTTTAAGTTGTGCTAAAACACGGTTTGCTGAATCTTTTGATTTTCGTTCTTCTTCTTCATCACCATCAGTCTTAACCATGCCATTATGCAAACGTTTGAGTTGTGCTGTTTTAAGGATCGATAGTTCTGTGTTTAACAGGCTGGTGGGAATGTGCTTATTAAGTCGTAGCTTTACATCACGTGACGACTGTTTACTGTTATTGATCTCCAGATGCTTCACATAGTCATCAACTGCATTTCTTAAAGTATAACGATGGTTGTCTACACCGCTCACACTTTCCATCCACACGCTGGCAGCTTTAAGTGCATCTTCAAACTTAGGATAGTCCCCCAGAGAATGGTATCTCTGTTTGTTATCATCACCACGCATACGTGCAACCCATGAACCTCCAGAGCTAGTTCGGCGATACCCCAAAAACTTACCCTTACTGATCTGATGCCAGTAAGGTTCGCGCCTCAGTTTTAGTCTTAACCGCTTTGCAGAAGTGTCTATCTTCACAGGCCGGAAACCTGCCCGTACGGAAATTGTACGGAAAAATGAACATGATTTTCTGGAACCATGTGAAACATAATAATCCCAGATGAAACATAACTCAAGGATATATAAGGAGTTTTCTATCTTATATGAAACAGGCTGAAACTTAATGAAACGGTATTCGCTGGCCTCTCACGCCGGAAACACGAGTTCGAGTCTCGTAGGGAGCGCCAATTGGCATGGGCCAGATTGATGAATATTAACCGCCCCGCTCATCAAGCTCCTTCTCAACAAAATCAAGGACATCATGGATGGCATCTACCACCAGTTCTGGTTCATCCAGATGAATTACGTGCCCACTATTTTCAGCGATGATGTGCGTTGAATGAACACTAAGATAGCTCAGTTCTTCCTGTAACTCCGTCCAGGCCTCCTCCATAGCATCACCGTATTCAGTCTCTGGCCAAACACGCTTGCCACGGGTTAAAACAACCAATGGTATCCCTGATAGTGGTTTATTATGAACATCCCTGAGCTCTCTTGAACTCAGTGCATAATTTGCCATTTCCTCACGCCATGTCAGCAATGCTGTCCATCGTGTCATTAATTGCTGGGCAACTGCAGCCTCTTCTTTTGGAAAATGTTCATGCAACACATACATCGTCACCATATTACTTCTGTCCTGATGCAAGGAACGTCTGACCACATCTTTCCCGTTTTCGGGAAGTCGATAAACTTGTTCCTCATGTGACGAGTCTATGAGAACAATCCCTGCGATCTCATTATTAAAATTCCTGGCAAAATACTGTGCTGTAAATCCGCCAAAGGAATGCCCGACCATGATATAGGGCCCATGAATACCCGCATTTTGTAATAAGGTGTGTAACTCATGCGTAATCCTTTTTGTCGTTCGAGGCAAGGGCCCCATATCACTCCAGCCATAACCCGCACGATCATAGGCACAGACCCGTACATATTGGGACAGAGAATGCTGAATATCTTTCCATTCCAGAGAAAAGCCCCCAGTACCTGAATCCAGAATAATGGTGGGACTTTTGTTGCCGATACAATTGATGTGCATTTTATGTCCATTCACATCGATCAATTTACCTGGTGGTTCAAAGTTGACCCTGTCTGACCAGGCGACCCTGGGTATCACTAAAAACAACAATAACAACAAGCCCAATATTATAGGACCCCGGACTAACGATTCCTGGGCTACTGATTCTTGGATGACGGTTCTTCCTCCGATTAAGTTGCTTCCACTCATGTAGTACCCCCCCTATCACAGCATGCTGACAACTGGCCCCGATCCCCATAAAATCCCAGAACGGTAATCTTGGAACTATAGTAGACAAAATAAGCAAATAAGCACATAAAAATAACCACTCACTGAAACTTAGTCACCCAACAACCTTTTTTGTTCCAAATGCCAGAAAAAACAGACTTTTATAACAAACAATCCAGCATGCTTAAGCGTTTGGCAGCTATTTTTTATGATTGCTTATTACTGTTTTCTCTGTTCTTTTTAGCAACTATGGTTCAGATTTTCTTTACGAACTTTGAATCTATCGAAAGCAATAATATTGCGTACGATCTTTATTTATCGCTCATCGCTTATCTCTATTTTGTCTGGCATTGGGTGAATGGTGGCCAAACACTGGGAATGCGTGCCTGGCATATTAAATTAATAAAACAGGAAAATGGTCCGTTGAGATGGAGAGATGCTACTGTCCGCTTTTGTCTTGCACTTTTTTCGTTAATTAGTTTTGGCCTTGGATTTACGTGGGCTTTCTTTGATAAAGAAAGATTAACCTTCCATGACCGATACTCGAATACACGATTAATCGACTCTAAACAATAAACAATAAGTGTCTCGTCACATAACATTATGTTTCCTTGAGTAACAACCAGCCAATCACTGCCAACATAAATAACGTCGGGAATGTAACGCTGAGAGCGGGATGCAAGCTATAGACAATCCCCATGTGGCCCGCAATCTGGTTGACGATGTGAAAGGTAATGCCAACCATACAACCCAGGAAAACACGTTGCCCGACCGCTGCCATTCTTGAATAACTTTTCACAAGCGGAACAGCAATGAGCACCATAACGATGATAGCGAATGGATTAATTATTTTTGACCAAAGTGCCTGCTCGTAAATAACACTGCTTTGGCCATTAGCCTTTAGATAGCTGATGTAATTGTAAAGACCGATAAACGACAGAAATCGTGGTTTGACAATAATCAGATTGATCACATCAGGGTTCAGCAATGCCTCCCAGGTCGCAATATTCATTTGTTTGACATTGACACCCTCATCGGTAATTTCTGTCTGTGTGATATCCTCAAGAACCCATTGATCATCCTTGTATTCAGCACTCCTGGCAAAAGTACTCGTTCGCAATTTGTCAGCATCATCAAACTCATAGATATATATGCCCTCTACTCTGTCACCAGGTAATATTTTACGAATATTAATAAAACTCTGACCGTCTCTGGACCAGAATCCATACTTCGTTTTTAAGGTGATTTGTTCCGTCAAGGCCACTGAACGCATATATTGGGCTTTTTCTTCTGTATAGGGAGAAAGAACTTCACCCACTAACAAGGAAATAAAAATGAGAATTACTGCACCCTTACACAGCGACCATGCAAATCTTAATTGTGAAATTCCCGAAGTTCGAAGCACTGCAAGTTCACTGTGTCTGGCGAACATGCCCAGTGTCGTCATACTCCCTATCACTGCGGCAATTGGAAACAATTCAGAAGACAATCTTGGTATGGTCAAAAATACATAATACAGGGCTTGCCAGACCCCATAATTACCCTTGCCCGTTGCATCTAGTTGATCGACCAGCGAAAAAAAGGAAAATAACAGCACCAGAGAAAACAGTGCCAACAAGGTCGTCTTTATCAAAGTCATCGCAATATAGCGATCGAGTATCTTCATTGCTCCGCCTCTAGGCGCCCTTTAATACTTGCACGCCATCATTCTGTTTCAATCGCTGTTTAATTTGAGGCATATAATAGAGAACCAATAAAATTATTATTAATAAGGCGTGCACCCACCATAAGCCTACGATTGATGGAATTTCATCTCGTTGCATTAGTGTTTTAGATACACCAAGAAGATTGCTATAAATAAAATAAACCAGCATTGAAACAAATATCAGTGAATAGCGTCTTTCTCCAATAGGTAGTTGACTGAGCAATACTGCAAGTAACGACAGCAGCAAGCATGAAAGAACTGATGATGCTCTCCATTGTAGTTCAGCCTTATGTTGTGCATTATCCGAGAAAAATAAAATGGCTGACGGCATATACTTAGGCTCCAGATTTTTACCAACACTGATTACAGCCTCACTGGTCTCCAACAATATCGCGTAGGTCTTATACTCTGTTATTCTGTAATCGAGTCCGCCGGGAACTCCGACATAACGACGTCCATCTTCAAATTTTATGTAGCGATTTCCTGAAGCCTCATCCACCTCAAACACAGCCCTGTTCGACGTTAATACGCCCAACTTCCCATGTTGTCTTACCTGTAGAAAAATATTCTCCATGACTGTCTTGTCATCGGAGAGTCCCTCTACATACACGACCCTGTTTCCCTTGCTAAATTCCTTGAACCGCCCTGCAGCGATTCCAGTAATATCCGCATCTTTCCTGGCCTGAATTTTCAAATCATAAATTCTGCCTTCGGCCCAGGGTGAAACAAAGAAAGACAGGCTGGCAACAATGACACAAACAGGCACAACAAAGAGGCATACGATTTCTAATTGCTTCAGTTTGCTCATCCCAGTGGAGAACATGATCGCCATTTCATTATCGCCTACCAGGCGGGAATACGTGAGAATCACAGCAAGAAATAATGTGACTGGAAGTAATTTTGGCAACACAGATACCAGTTTTAACCAGAGCAACTCAAAGACCAGGGAACTAGAAATTTTACCTGCGGCGGCATCGGCCAGATAATCAACGAACCTGTCGCTCGAGTAAATCAGGAACAACAGACAGGCTATCCAGAACAGGCGTTGCAAGATTTCACGATGGATATATCGCCTGATGATCAATTTTCCTGTCCCATCAAAACTGCCCTTAAAATATCAAAGCTTAATGTCAAAAATTACTGCCAGAGTGTTTTTTCGCAAATTGGTATAGAATGAAAAAACTGACAACCAATCTTAACATATTGATACACCATAGATTTAAGGGCACCACTATTAATCCTGGGTGAGATAGTATTGAGATTCAAAATCTTCAAGCACCATGCACTATATATAATGCTCTCATGCCTGGCACCGGAGCAAGACACTGAGTTATTGTAATAGTTATTCTATTACAAATGCTGAGTAACGCAGCTATTGGATATTTTGGACTCAATAGGCTTATCCATGAGTTAATAGCGGTGCCCAAACTCAAACAAACTGGCAAAAAAGATAATTATGGATTTTACAATCAAATGCGGTAACCCGGAAAAACAACGTTCAGCCTGTCTTGTCGTTGGACTATTCGAATCTCGTCGTCTTTCGGCAGCGGCCAAGACCATAGACTCAGCAAGTAAAAAATACCTTACAAATATCCTGAAACGCGGCGATATCGATGGAAAAATTGGCCAGTCACTTTTACTACATAATATTCCAGGGATCGCATCTAGCAGAGTCTTGCTGGTCGGCTGCGGAAAGGAAAAGGGTTTAAGTGCCAGCCATTATCGTAAAATCGTCACAAATAGTATCAACAAATTAAAAACAACCGGGGCAACAGAAGCCGTCAGTTATCTTTCTGAGTTAAATGTAAAATCCAGGGATGAATACTGGAAAATAAGACAATTTGTAGAGATAAGCCACAGTGCTTTATATCAATTCAATCAACTGAAAAGCAAAAACAAAAAGTCAAAGAACAAACTGCGCAAGCTTGTACTCATGGTTCCTGAACGTAAGGATTTTGCTACTGGGGAACAAGCTATTAAAGATGGAACTGCTATTGCCAAGGGCGTCTCACTGGCACGTGATCTGGCCAACCTGCCAGCCAATATCTGCACCCCTTCCTATCTGGCAGATCAGGCAAAGAAATTGGGTAGAACACAAAAATCCATCAAGGTAACAGTGCTTGATGAAGCGGCCATGAAAAAACTGGGCATGGGATCTTTGCTGTCCGTCTCTCAGGGCAGTCACCAACCAGCAAAACTCATCTCGATGGAATACAAAGGTGGCAAAAAAGGTGAGAAGCCAGTGGTCCTGGTGGGCAAAGGTGTCACATTCGATACGGGTGGTATCTCAATCAAGCCATCCGCTGCAATGGATGAAATGAAATATGATATGTGTGGTGCAGCCAGTGTCTTCGGGACAATCACGGCTATCTCTGAAATGGGGCTGCCTATTAATGTTGTCGGTGTGGTGCCCACGGTTGAAAACATGCCGGGGGGGGAAGCCACAAGACCGGGAGATATCTACACCAGCATGTCTGGCCAGACCATTGAAGTGTTAAATACAGATGCAGAGGGCCGTTTAATCCTGTGTGATGCACTGACCTATAGCGAACGATTTGATCCTACCGCGGTGATTGATATCGCAACACTCACCGGTGCCTGTGTAGTTGCCCTGGGGAAACATGCCTCAGGTTTGCTCAGTAATCACGACCCACTGGCCAAAGAAATACTGGATGCGGGAGAAAGTACCGGAGATCGAGCCTGGCAATTGCCACTCTGGGATGAATATCAATCTCAGATCGATAGCCCATTTGCAGACATGGCGAATATTGGAGGACGTGAAGCGGGGACGATTACCGCCGCCTGCTTCCTGTCGCGATTCACAAAAAAGTTTCACTGGGCGCATATCGATATCGCCGGAACGGCCTGGCTAACTGGAAAAAAGAAAGGTGCAACTGGTAGACCAGTGCCCATGCTGGTTCAATACCTGATTGATCGGTGTAATTAAACGCAAATAGTTCTGAGTAAATGACTGTAGTAAAATGTCTCAGGTAGATTTTTATGTGCTCCCCGAAGGCGGGAAACGGGAACACTTCGCCTGCGCACTGATCCAGAAGGTCTGGAAACAGGGAAACAATATTTTTATTAGTACTGGTTCAGAAACAGCAGCAATGTCGTTTGATGATTTGCTCTGGACGTTTAAAGACATCAGTTTTCTGCCCCATTGTCTTGTTTCAGATAACGACGCTGAAAACGTGCCTATTGTCATCGGCCCAGGGTATAAAATGGGCAATCAGATACCGGATCACACACCAATCATGCTTAATCTTGCTGATCAAATCCCACAGGAATCAGGCAAAATAGAGAGAATTCTTGAAATTGTTGCCGGCAGTGAAAGTGAGCGACAACGGGCTCGTAAGCGATATGCAGAATATCGCGACCAAGGTCACGTTTTAAACAAGCATGATATATAATCCAACAATGGGTAAGGGTAATCAATCAGACGAGTCGTCTTCCTCAAAAAGTCCTGAAATTTCTCACTTGGTAATCTCAGAAGCAGACATCGCTGAATCTATCGATGAACTCGAAGAGCTGTTTGTAGAAACAAAACTTCCCCCCAAACTTTACCCTGAAATACCCGTACTTAATGACGTTGTCGATCCCGCTGAAGCAAGACGATATGTACAGTCGGAAACATCGACAGAATCGACCAGCGACCATGAGGATAAGATTGAGGGTTTCCCCTCAGACAGACTGAACGAGTTGGTCGATAAGATCGATCGAACTCTGTCGAAAGAACTTGATTCTCTGGTAGACATACTCAAGGACACCATCAAAGACAGCATCATCAATGAACTTAGAGAACAATTAAAAAAAGAAACAGCTCAAACTGAGAAATTCGCATCTCATATAGATACTCCTGACAAATAACTTGAGTGATTTAGCGTAACGATAATTTTTTTAAATTTGTTGAAAAATTTAATGTGACAACTTTATTTCTCAACTAAACACGACATAATGCCCGTCCTTCAAGGGCCAAGCTTGCCCTCAACAATGTGCCATACAAAAGATATTCACTGTAATAGAACACGACAGCCAAAGATAAAATAAGCCGGAATTACGCAGCACATGGAAAAAACCTACAACCCACAAGCAATAGAAACCCAGTGGTATCAAACCTGGGAAC
This sequence comes from Gammaproteobacteria bacterium, assembly GCA_004356415.1. Taxonomy (GTDB): domain Bacteria; phylum Pseudomonadota; class Gammaproteobacteria; order Eutrophobiales; family Eutrophobiaceae; genus SMWN01. Next base: position 4,049 of record SMWN01000098.1, on the reverse strand, counting down.
AGGCCGGCTATTTCAGTCCTGAAGGCACCGGCTCACCCTACTGCATCATGCTACCTCCGCCCAATGTCACTGGCAGTCTACACATGGGTCATGCCTTCCAGCACACTCTGATGGATATTCTGATCCGTTATCACCGTATGAGCGGTGATAAAACACTCTGGCAGTGTGGTACCGATCACGCGGGTATCGCAACGCAGATGGTGGTGGAAAGACAGCTCGAACAAGAAAATACCAATCGTCATGAATTAGGACGCGAAAAATTTACAGAATCCGTGTGGGACTGGAAAGCCGAATCCGGTAGCACCATCACCCGCCAGCTACGACGTCTTGGAACCTCCATGGACTGGTCGCGCGAACGTTTTACTCTGGATAAAGGTTTATCAGATGCTGTCAGGGAAGTCTTCATCCAGCTTTATAAAGAAGGCTTGATCTATCGCGGTAAACGTCTGGTCAATTGGGATCCTGTGTTACACACGGCCATCTCCGATCTGGAAGTCATCTCTGAAGAAGAAGATGGACACATGTGGCATATGAAATATCCGCTCGCCGATAGCGAAGAATATTTAATTGTTGCAACCACCCGACCAGAAACCATGCTTGGTGATGCTGCCGTGGCCGTACATCCCAATGATGATCGTTATAAAGATCTCATAGGCAAAGAAGTAGAATTACCGCTCACAGGTCGCAAGATCCCGATCATCACAGATGATTATGTCGATCCAGAATTCGGTACCGGCTGTGTGAAGATAACGCCGGCACATGACTTCAATGACTATGAAATGGGTCAACGTCATGATTTGCCCTTAATCAATATCTTTACTGTAGACGCAGTAATCAACAATGACGCACCTGAGGCCTACCGGGGCATGGATCGCTATGTTGCACGTAAACAGATTGTTGTTGATCTGGAGGCTGCGGGCCTGCTCGAAAAAATTGAGCCACATAGATTGATGGTCCCTAGAGGAGATCGTTCTCATACCGTCATCGAACCCTATTTAACCGATCAGTGGTATGTCAAAATTCAACCGCTGGCCGATCCTGCTATCAAGGCCGTAGAAAGCGGTGATATTAAATTCGTTCCAGAGAACTGGTCGAAAACCTATTTTGAATGGATGCGTAATATTCAGGACTGGTGCATCAGCCGACAGCTCTGGTGGGGGCATCGTATCCCGGCCTGGTATGACGAGGCAGGCAATATCTATGTCGGTCATTCTGAGCTAGATGTCCGTAAAGACAACAATCTATCTGATGAGACATCACTGAAACAGGACCCAGATGTGCTTGATACCTGGTTTTCATCTGCCCTGTGGCCTTTCTCAACATTGGGCTGGCCAGAACAAACACAGGACATGGAAGACTTTTATCCCACCAATGTGCTGGTGACCGGTTTTGACATCATCTTCTTCTGGGTGGCCCGCATGATCATGATGGGCCTGAAATTCACCGGTAAGGTTCCCTTCAAGGAAATCTATATCCACGGCCTGATACGTGACGCCGAGGGACATAAGATGTCCAAGTCAAAAGGTAATGTGCTTGATCCCATCGACCTGATTGATGGTATAGACCTCGAAGCCTTGATTCAAAAACGCACGACTGGATTAATGAAGCCCCAGGATGCACCAAAGATTGAAAAAGCCACACGCAAACATTTCCCTGAAGGCATAGAGAACTATGGCACCGATGCATTACGGTTTACCTTTGCTTCACTCGCCACACAAGGACGGGATATCAGTTTTGATGTAGGTCGTATCGGTGGTTATCGGAATTTCTGTAACAAGCTTTGGAATGCCACGCGCTATGTGTTAATGAATATCGAAGGACAAACGCTAGATATCAATAACGGCGAGATCAAGTTATCCCTTGCAGAACGCTGGATCAATACCCGCATGGCCCAAGCCATCGATCAAGTGACCAAAGGCATTCACACCTATCGTTTTGATCTTGCCGCGCAGTCCTTGTATGAATTTACCTGGGACGAATACTGCGACTGGTATCTGGAACTTTCGAAAACTACATTGACTGATCCTAAGGCATCGGCTGCGGAGAAGCGTGGGACATTACAAACACTTATTAATAACCTCGAGATCCTGTTACGCCTGATGCACCCTTTCATGCCGTTTATCACAGAAGAACTCTGGCAAAAGATTGCACCGATTTTGGGTAAGGAAGGCAATACAATTATGTTACAAACTTATCCGGGTGCCGATGAATTGGTTACTGATGAAGCATCATTGAAGGAAATAGAGTGGGTTAAGGAATTTATTCTCGGCGTGCGCAAGATTCGTGCGGAGCGAGATATCGATCCACGCAAATCATTGGCCGTTAAAATTAAAGGCGGCACGGAACAGGAACAAGCCTGTTTAAATCAGAATAGTCATTATCTGAAAGACATCGGCCGAATTGAATCCATCACTACAATCGACGAAGAACCTATTGATGCAGTGATTGCACTCGCTGGCAACATGACTTTACTGGTACCGCTGGCGGATCTGATCGACCCACAGGCAGAACTTGTCAGGCTTCAAAAAGAGATTGATAAACTAAAGGATGAAAAAGAACGTATTGAGAAAAAACTTGGGGACGAAAAATTTACCACCCGCGCCCCGGAACAAGTGGTAAACAAAGAACGTGAGCGCCTTTCTGTAATTATAACAACATCAGGTACTTTAGAAGAGCAACATAAGCGAATATTATATGTAACAGGGAGCAAATAATGTTTGAAATCATAAAAGAAGAAATCCAGGTCGTTTTTGAGCGTGATCCTGCGGCACGTTCCACATTGGAGACAATTTTCACCTGTCCCGGTTTTCAGGCAATCTTATTTCATCGTTTTAATCATTGGCTCTGGCAAAAAAAAATATTTTTACTCGCTCGCATGAGTGCGCATATTGCAAGATTTTTAACAGGCATAGAGATACATCCTGGCGCAATTATCGGACGACGTTTTTTTATCGATCATGGTATGGGCATTGTCATCGGCGAAACCTCGGAAATTGGGGATAACTGTTCTATCTATCATGGTGTGACCCTTGGCGGTACCACCTGGCAAAAAGGTAAACGTCACCCGACCCTGGAAGATAATGTGGTTATCGGTGCCGGTGCAAAGGTACTCGGTCCAATAACTATCGGCGAAGGATCACGCGTTGGTTGCAATGCCGTCGTTGTTAATGATACCCCCCCATGTTCAACGGTTGTCGGTGTCCCAGGGCATGTGATTGTAAAACGTGATGATGAAGACAAGTCTGCGCAACGCGAAGCCATGGCTAAGAAGATTGGATTTACCGCCTATGCCGAAAGCAAAGATATGCCCGATCCCATCCAGAATGCACTGGACTCTATACTGGATCACATGCACAAAACTGATCAAGAACTGGAAGAGCTAAAGAAGAAACTCAAATAACGAATAAATTCAGCACGTCGAATGAAAAAGTCCGCCCACAGCCTCTCCGCCCGAGGCTAAATCGTTATATATCTTGGCCGCTGCCTTGGTCTCGTCGATATGCACTGTAATATTTCTCTCATCAAGCAGATCTATCGTCTCCTGGCACGTGTGTAGCCTCAGCCACATCCCTCGGCTCAGAACAATTGTTTGACACCCGTTGTCGAGCAATTCCTCAATATCAGTAGGCTGAATTCCGGGCACATGATGTGTGTCGGTTTCCCTCCAGTCCCATTGCCGACCGCCACCGGGCCAAAGCTTGAAATCCTTACCAACACCTACACCATCGACTTCCATATGACCCCAGGAAATGTGATTAATAGTGGGGGATTTGTGTTTGACTTTGTTCATGGCAATGCTTTTATCATAACGGGGGATAAAAAATAATTCCGAATTTTAAACTCCTTCTACCTTTTCATGGCGTAAGCCAAATGCCAGAAAATGCGCTAGTCTTTTCCTGATAAACGGAACTCTAGAAATAATCTTCATCGGTAAGGGTGGACTAAATGCTTTATCCGATTTCAAAGCAGCACTGATGATTCTTTGTTGAACTAAGGATTGGAATTTCTGAATAATGGCAACGGCTGGCTCACGTCTTTTTTGCACTACT
>SMWN01000097.1 GCA_004356415.1 Gammaproteobacteria bacterium | reverse complement strand
TGCTTGCGAGCATTCTTTGGACAAAGGTTTTTCTGGAACCGAAGGAATGATGTGCACCTGGTATGTCACACCCTGTGATTGTTTTCATGGTGACAATAGTGAGATACCGCGAGTATGTTTACCTCCTGTCCCGGATATTGATGCCCTGGCACGAGAAGTCACGGAGGGGTTGGCAGCGACTCCTGAGCTACTTGAGAAAAGTGCTGATGTTGCAGCAGGGGTGATTCTGGGGAAAAGTTTTCCCTGTACTGGTGAATAACAAAAATGAAGCTATTCAACACACTTTTCCTTTTGTTACTGACAGGTTGCAATCAACCGATGTGCCATACTTGTCATGATCACGGTACTGCTCTGGTTTCTGATGTACTGGAAGAGGCACATATTATTGACTGGCATGTGCATGTTGCCGGTCTAGGTTTCGGGGATTCGGGTAACTTCGTTAATGATGAGATGCGGAACAACTTTCGCTTCAAATTCTTTTTAAGCTGGATGGATGTGACAGAAAAAGAGCTTGAAGAAAATGGTGATCAAATTCTGGTTAAAAAGCTCAATGACAAGATAGCGCAATCGAAATATATCGATCAGGCCATTGTACTTGCGATGGATGGTGTAATTGATGAGAAAACAAGAGCGCTCGATCGCAATAAGACACAGATTTACGTGTCAAATGAATACGTCGCCAGTCAGGCAGCCAAGTATCCACATTTATTATATGGGGCGAGTATTAACCCAAACAGAGAGAACAGTGTGGCACTACTGGAGGAGGTGCATCGACAGGGGGCTGTCTTGATCAAATGGATCCCCAATATCATGTATATCGATCCTTCTGATGAAAAATTTATTCCCTTTTACAAACGAATGGCTGAATTAAAGATACCATTATTAACCCATACAGGGATGGAGAAATCATTTGCTAATGCTAAAGATGAATATGCCGATCCAAGACTGCTTGAATTACCATTGAAATGCGGGGTGACGGTTATTGCTGCCCACATCGCAACAACGGGAGAATCTGATGGGCAGGATAATTTTGAGAGGATCTTGCCTATGTTTGATGAATTTCCAAATTTATACACCGATATTTCCAGCCTGACGCAATTAAATAGACTTGGTTATCTGGCAAAGGCTCTGCAACATCCCGGACTGACTGAAAGAATGATTTATGGCACAGACTGGCCCCTACAGTCTTTTCCCCTGGTGTCGCCCTGGTATCACGTGAACCATATTGGGATTAAAAATGTCTGGCGCGTGAGTCGATTCAAGAATAAATGGGATCGTGATATTAAACTGAAGGAGGCGTTTGGCGTACCGCATGCTGTTTTTATCAGAAAGCTTGGAATACTTAATCTTTCGCCTGAGTAATGATGATATCAGGAGAAATACTGTTAAATGATCTTGCTTAGTTTTCGGCGTAGTGCCTCGACAAGTTCACATTGTTGGTGCAGATCAGGAGACCATCTGGCCTCACTGGGGTCATAAGCATATTTTTGAAAAAGCTCCAGACGGTGTAGTGCATCTTTGTGCAACATATGATGAAGCTGCTCTACAATTAATTGGGCTTCTGCAATCTGGCTATTGGTATTTTGGCTGTTCATATCTACATTGTGAATTTGTCTACAGTGATAGGTTTAACACTATTTTTAAATAAATGAATTAATTCTGGACAAGCGGTAGAATTTCACAGATGAAAGGTGCTGATATCTGATTCAGATCTACCGGTTGTGAACTGGGTCACATTTATCTGGACGGGTACTTTGCTTAATAAGTAAGCGATGAATTATGAAAAGTTATCGGTAAAAATTACAGCTAAAAACATATACATGAATAAATTGATTCTTATTGTAGTAATAATTTTCTCTCTGGCCATTGCAGCCACCTATTATCCCTGGCAACAGATAGAAGAAATTGAACCTGTTTCAGAATCCGAGTCAGTTACTGAGGACGATGAATTTCTGAAAATTCCCGGAGAGCTTGAAAAACCGGCCATCAAATATCCTGTACCGGAAACATCTTCCAAATCGAAGGACAAGGACAGGGTAGAGAAAGGATCTGAGCCCGTACAAGCGCCAGAAGGAATTCAAATTTCCCTTGGACCACTGCCAAAATTAGATGGAAGTGACAGAGAAATATCTAGGGAGATCAATGGCTTAATCGAGGATGAAGCTTTGACCGGCCTATTTTCGTTTAAGTCTTTTATAACTCATTTCGTTGTCACAGTTGATAACATGACAAATCGGAAATTACCGCAGCGTTATGTTTTTATGCAGCGTGTGCCTGATAAATTTGCTGTGATAAAACAGGAGTTTGATACCGCATCACTAGACAGTAAAAATTTTAAACGTTATTCGGCTTATGTGAATTTGCTTGATGTTGTTGATAGCAGAAAACTGGTCACTGTTTATGTCAGGTTTTATCCCTTATTTCAGGAAGCTTATGAAGCGCTTGGTTATCCGGATCGCTATTTTAATGATCGTTTGATCCAGGTGATAGATCATTTACTGGTTGCACCTGAGATCGAAGGGCCGATAAGTCTGGTACGACCAAAGGTGTTTTATCAATTTGCCGACCCGGAATTGGAGGCACTTTCTGCTGGACAAAAGATTTTGCTGAGAATTGGTTACGGTAATGCACTGCGCGTTAAATCAAAATTAAAAGAATTGCGCTCCATTTTGACTAAGCTGTCGATTCAATAGAAGCCTCAGATTTTCTGATTATTTCCTGTTTTTTTGCGTTTTCCCCTCTTTTACCGACAAATAAAAAATACACTTTACCTTGAGAAATAAAGGCTTAGGGGATTATTTTTAACTATTTTTGATGTAAGCTTGGGTTATGCATTATTTAGTCTTGGTTATGGAGCTGTTTTTGTCTTTACTTTTGACTGCGTGTGGACCAGCCGCAATTGTTGGTGCGATCGGGTCTGCTGTGACGCGTACGGCCTATGAAAATGATGCAAAAATTAATAATTATTCCCAGGCAACACGCCAATATGATCATTCTGAAGTCGCGCTGGCCAATTTAAAGCTTGGAATTGGATATATGCAAGAAGGACTATATGAAAAGGCATTGGAGAAACTGAATCGAGCCAGGGAAGCCAGGCCAGACTACCCGCCAATCTATAGTGCTCTTGGTGTATTACACCAAAAGTTGGGTGTGTATGATGTTGCAGAAGATAATTTTAAAAAGGCACTTAAACTCAACCCTAAAGATTCTTCTACTCTGAATAATTACGGATTATTACTTTGCCAAACACTGCGTTACGAAGAAGCAGATGAAATCTTCCTGAAGGCGGTGAATAATCCTTTATATGCTACCCCCGAGCTTGCCTACAACAATGCAGGTACCTGCGCATTCAATAATGGGCAGATTGAATTAGCGGAGAATTATTTTAAAGAAGCCCTGAAAAGGGATCCGGGGATTGGATCTACATTGATACAAATGTCAGAACTTTCCTATGGACAGGAGAACTATATGCCTGCCAGAGGTTATTTAAAACGCTATCTTGAGTATAATAAGCCTTCAGCAAAAAGTTTATGGCTGGGGATTATGATTGAAAGAGAGCTTGGCGATAAGGACGCTGTCTCGAGTTATGCATTATTGCTTCGTAATCAGTTTACAGAATCAAAAGAAGCAGAATTACTGCGGCAGTCCCTAAATTGAATTATTAAGAAATCAGATTTTCTCCAGGACTAATAATTTATTATTTGCTGGCATTTCAATGTTTTCCAATAGCTTAATTCCAGCATCGTTAGCCAGTGAAACCACAGCTTCCAGATCACGAATTGCACTTAAGGAATCCTGTTCTTTCAGCCAGATATCAAAACGAGCATTACTCTCACTGGTATAAGTTCCCCCAACATTGAATGGACCATAACAACAAAACTTTGCGCTGGCTTGCATGACTTCACCTAGAGACTGAATAAATACCTGAACACTCTCCCAACTCATGATGTGTAAAGTATTTGCAGTGAACACAGCTTCAATATCTGAGACAGGCCAGGGTTTGTGATTGATATCCAGAGCCATGGGTGATTTTATATTTTCGAGTCTTGCTTCATCAAGCCATGAATTGATACCTGGTAAATAAATGGCCAGATCTGAAGGTTGCCAGGAAACATGAGGTAAATGTGTGGCGAAATAAACAGCATGTTGTCCTGTGCCACTACCAATTTCCAGTACTTCGTAAGGGCTGTCAAAAACTCGTTTCAGGACAGAAAGGATAGGATCCTTGTTATTTTCGCAAGCTTGTGAGAAGGGTTTGTTCATTTTTAATATTTATAATTAACGATGCTACTATATACCCAGACTACTTGGAAATGCAGGCTTCGGAGTTCAGGTAGGAAGTCAGAGCAAGGCGCAACTCGCAGTGAATGACTAGTTCTTCGGTTTTATGCCTTGAATATGATTGCTTATCGTCTTGCTGAAACCTACATTATCCAAGTAGTTTGGGTATGAAGGCATCAACTTGCCAGATTAAACCCTATTTATCTAGTAGAAATGTATCTAGTTAAAACGAACGATGAAAATATCCCTGATCAATCGTATTGATGAGATTCCCCGTGAAGACTGGAACAGGATAACGGGGCTTGAGTATCCCTTTATTCGCTATGAATTTCTTTATGCACTCGAAAAGAGTGCTTGTGTCGATGAAGAGACAGGATGGGCACCACAACATTGTCTGGTTTATGACAAGGATGAATTAATTGCGTTGATGCCCATGTATAGAAAAACACATTCGCATGGCGAATATGTTTTTGATTTCGAATGGGCACATGCTTACCAGCTACATGGGTTGTCATATTACCCAAAATGGTTAACGGCGATACCCTTTACACCCTGCGAAGGTGAAAGGTTATTCGTTAAAGCAGGCATCGATAAGGAGTCTGTTTTAAAATCAATTCTGAGCTTTATCACTGCAAGTGCAGAATCGGAGAATATATCCACTTGGCATTGCCTTTATCCAACATCGGCGGAAATAGAGCTACTAAAATCCATGAATCTGGCCATAAGGGAAGGTGTCCAATTTAGATGGACGAATAAAGGCTACAGGGATTTTAAGGATTATCTTGATTCTTTTAATTCAAAAAAACGTAAAACTTTGCTGCGTGAAAGGCGTTTTATTAGTGATCAGGGCATCTCGTTGAAACAAATCCATGGCAAAGACATTACTGAAGAACAGTTAAATATATTTTACCAATTCTATCAGTTGACGTATTTGAAGTGGGGCAACCCACCATATCTGAATTTGGCCTTTTTCAAAGAGATTGCCGAAACAATGCCAGAGCAGTTGTTGTTAATTCTGGCTGTTAAAGAGAATAAATATGTGGGTGCTGCATTCAGTCTGGTGGGCGGGGACAGTTTTTATGGTCGCTACTGGGGGTGTTACGAGGAATATCACAGTCTGCACTTTGAAGCCTGTTATTATCAGGGTCTTGAGTACTGCATCAATAATAATCTAAAGCGTTTTGATTCTGGCGCACAGGGAGAACATAAGATAGCAAGAGGATTCGAACCTGTGACAACATATTCTGCACATTGGATTTGTGATCCTGAATTTGCTGCTGCAATCAAAGGTTTTACAAAGAGGGAAGCCAGTCTCATGGAGAGATATCGAACTAACGCGGCTGAGTTATTACCCTTTAAAAATAATAAATAAAGCATTACTTTTGTACAGAATATTTCATCAATGAATGCGAGAAAAGAAGTGGGTATAGAAAGTCAGGTAGGTGGTGATCAAGATATCGAGGAGCAGGAAAAGAGCAAATCGCAAATCAAACGCGAGATGCATGAACTACAAGCTCTAGGCAAACAACTCGTTGGGTTATCCAACAAACAACTGGTGAATATTCCTATCTCAGATAAGCTTAGGTATGCGGTCATTGCAACAAAAACACTCAAACGTGGTGCAGTACGTCGACAACTACAGTACATAGGGAAGTTGATGCCGAAAGAAGATGAAGCATCAATACGTACGGCACTGAATGAATTGCAGCAACCGCATAAAGAAGAAGTCGATGCATTCCATGAGGTCGAGCGATGGAGGGATCAACTACTACTCGGTGATCAAGATTTGCTAAATGAGCTTGCAACTAGATTCATGAATTTCAACCGCCAATACATCACGCAATTGATTCGGAATGCTGCGAGGGAACAGGAACATAAAAAATCACCAAAATCAACCAGATTATTATTCAAATATTTGACCAGGATGCAGACCAATTTATGACATGACAAGGCATTTAAAGTAGCGTTATTTTATCTTTTTCTATGCGTATTAATCTTTTTTTATAAAGCGTACCTATCGCTTTTTTGTAGTTCTTTTTACTGACAGCAAAGTTTTCATAAATATCTTCAGGTGAACTTTTATCAGTCAGGTTTGAAACACCGTGATTGTTTTTCAGGTATACCAGAATCCTTGAACTCAGATCATCTCGCGCACTTTCCCACGGTAGCTGTAAACAGAGGTCTATTTTCCTATCAGGACGAATGGTTTTGATATAACCCCTTAATTTTTCTCCATGGGTGAGTGTTTGGAAAACTTCATTTTTATAGATCAATCCAATATGGGTGTTGTTTATCACTGCCTTATATCCCAGGTCGGTCTTGCCAAAAATTAATAAATCGACAGCTTGTTCCGGTTTGAAATATTGCGCAACCTCACTAAGGTAAGTATCAAGTCTTTGTGTGGCCGCTATCCTGTCTGTGTTTTTATCGAGAAAGACAAGTACAGTGTAGGATTTGCCAACTTCCATAGGACTTATTTGTTCGCTATAGGGAACCAGCAAATCTTTTGGTAAACCCCAATCCAGAAAAGCCCCCGCCTGATTGACGTCCACAACTTTCAGGTAGGCGCATTCATCGACCATGACATAGGGTTTCTCTGTTGTTGCTATCAGGAGATCGGCTGAGTCCAGATAAATAAATACCTCAAGTGACTCACCTACAATACAATCATCAGGTACGTACCGGCTTGGCATCAGTATTTCACCCAGATGTTCACCATCAAGGTAAATTCCATGCTCAAGGTTTTTTAATACCTGTAGATTATTTATTTTTCCAATTTCAACCATCTTGCCATGCTCCATACTATGGTGACGAGTTTATTCGCGAAGTGAGTTGAGTACTAGTCGAATGTTCTATTGATTATAAATAAAGGTAATATGCAAATGAATTAAAATATGTGATTGTGAAGCATTTTATTTATACTAACGATTGATAAATCGAAGATCGAAATAGTTCTGTACCTGAAAGGAGTATTATTCGATAGAATGTGAGTGAAATATACTAATGCTTGCTACAGTATTCAATAAGATTTATCTTGTCTGCATGTAAATTATCTTCTAATAAACAATAATTTATTTACAAAAATATTCGATGAATTCAAAAGGGTTTTATGCGTGTCATAATTCAAGATATAGCGTAAGATTGATTGTAGCAATATTATTTCTAATATATTCCACAGCATATTTTTCTTGGCGATCAACTGTATTTAATTCCGAGGCATGGATTTTTTCGATTATATTTTTTCCGCAGAAATATTTGGCTTTATAATCACATTATTTACACTATTTATTACATGGTGTGTGATTGTAATTATCATTAATGATTTGCATACATCTTCAAATTATATTTTTTCAGGTGCTGTGTTCAGTAATTTTTTAAACTCATCAATGGTCATTTTGTGTAACCGTGGATATAGGTAGTTTGATGCTAGTTTTATCTTGAAATGAAGTGTAGCGTGTAAGTCATATCATACGTTGTGAATAACAACATTATTTTGTTTGAAGAAAAACTGTGCCAATTACAACCGGTAGACTGGAGTGTGATTAAATATTCTTAAGCGTAATAATTAGTATAGATAATGCTTAATCCCAATCATCATAGCTCTCCATTTTCTTGCGTAGGCGTTGTTCTTCTTTGAGTTCTTCAATTCTACGTCTTGCCGTATATCGTGATGTCTGGACCATGTCCTTTGCTTTTATTACATCAGTAAAAGAGTCTAACTCCAGATTATCGTATTCTGTATCTGTTAGATCATCATTTAAACGTTGGCTGTTCATTTATGGTACCTCCCCTTCACAGGGTTAACATACTTCCAAAAACATGCATGAAGGTGTTAATAAAAAATATTTACCTGTTTAACGATTTTACCTGCGTTTTCATCTGGCCGGCGAGCAAAATATACTCTCAAAATAAAATTTTTCCAACAAGTATAAGGTTATATTAATAAACGAGTTATAAACAACATTACAATTTAATTATCTAAGTACCTGACATTCTGGCTGAAATGATAATTAAAATTACGCAATTAATCTTTTGTTAGGATAATTATTCTCTCGGATACTGCTTTGTGTAGAATACCGCGCACATTAATATCGACGATTCCTTTCTTCTGTAAATAGTGAGATGACTTAAAATCGATGGATTATATTCCCGGCCAACGATGGATAAGTGATGCTGAATCCCGCATGGGATTGGGGACGGTTTTGTCCTCAGAACACAGAACCGTGACGATTTCTTTTCCTGCAACAGGAGAAACCCGTTCATATGCAAAACAAGCAGCACCACTCACCAGGGTTATCTTCAATATTGGAGATGCGATTTCCACCGAGGAAGGTATCACATTTATTGTTGATTCAATTAATGATCATGAAGGTTTACTCACTTATTGTGGAGTAAATGAGGAGGGTGTTCAGCTAAGTATCAGAGAAGATTTGTTAGCCAATAGAGCACAGTTAAACCGACCGGCTGATCGCCTATTTAATGGTCAAACTGATTCTGATAAATGGTTTCAGGCTAGATTCCAGACACTCAAGCAACAAAACAGCCTGGCACACAATGATCTATTCGGGCTGACAGGTACTCGGATCAGCCTAATCCCACATCAATTATATATTGCTAATGAAGTAGCGCATCGTTATGCACCACGTGTTTTGCTGGCTGACGAAGTTGGTCTGGGAAAGACAATTGAAGCAGGGATGATTATCCATCATCAGATTATGACTGAACGCGCTCACCGTATCCTGATCGTTGTGCCGGAAAGTCTTGTTCACCAATGGTTGGTAGAAATGTTGCGTAAATTTAATCTGACGTTCAGTATTTTTGATGCAGATAGATGTTATGCCATTGAAGAAGAGAATGAAGAGATTAATCCTTTCCAGACCGAACAATTCGTTCTTTGTAGTCTTGAATTTCTGACTGAATATGAAAATTATTATCAACAATCTTTGCTGGGTGAATGGGATCTATTGGTCGTTGATGAAGTGCATCATCTACACTGGTCCACCACTGAGGTAAGTACTGAATACAAAATAGTTGAACAACTGGCGCACTTGACCAGGGGTGTTCTGTTACTCACAGCCACACCGGAACAATTGGGGAAAGAAAGCCATTATGCTCGTTTGCGACTACTGGATCCAAACCGTTTCCCCGATTTCAATTCATTTGTGGAAGAAGAAAAGAACTACGAGCCAATTGCACGAGCAGTTGAGGCTTTGTTTTCTGATGTTGAATTATCGGGTGATACTCTGGAGATACTCAGGAAAACATTGACTGATAGTAGCGCTGAACTGCTGGTTCCGATTGCTAATACTGATAATCATTCACCTGAAAATATTAATGCAAGAAAGAAAGTCATCGATCAACTACTGGATTATCATGGTACCGGGCGTGTTTTATTCAGGAATACCCGTAACACTATCAGGGGTTTTCCTGACAGGGAAATTTATGCCTACCCATTACCTTTACCTAGGGAATACCTCTCGCTTTACGGTGAATTTTTAGATAAGCAGGTTCATGAAGATGAAATTATATTATCACTTTGCCCTGAGAGGCTTTATTCACAACGTGGAAAAACAAACTGGGAAAAAATTGATCCGAGAATCGGCTGGCTGATTGATAAGCTTAAATTACTGAGGCAAGAAAAAGTATTGGTAATTTGCGCGCATGCCAGGACGGCAGTGGATATCAGTCAATTACTGAGGATCAAGGAAGGTCTGCATGCAGCAGCATTTCATGAAGGCTTGAGTCTGATTGAGCGCGACCGTGCTGCTGCCTATTTTGCTGGTGAAGATGAAGGCTGTCAGGTGTTGATATGTTCCGAGATTGGGAGTGAGGGTAGAAATTTTCAATTTGCACATCATTTAATTCTTTTTGATCTACCTCTATATCCAGATTTGCTGGAACAAAGAATTGGTCGGCTAGATCGAATCGGACAGAGGCAGACAATAAAAATTCATGTGCCATATCTTGAAGATAGTCCACAGGCCGTGATGTTTCGCTGGTATCAGGAAGGGCTTGATGCGTTCAAAGGAACCTGTCCCGCAGGCCAGGCAGTTTTCGAGCAAGTGGAAAATGAATTAAAGGATGCCTTTTTTGTGAAAGAGTCTCCTGAAGCATTGATAAATAAAACCATGGAAATAAATCAGGAACTTAATGATGCGATGCATAAGGGGCGGGACAGGCTACTGGAATATAGCTCCTGTCGTCCATCCGTTGCCGATGCGTTGAAAGACAGAGCCATTATGGACGATAAAAACAATGCATTACCTGAGTATATGGAAATTATTTTTGATTGTTTTGGAATTAACTCGGAATTCCATAGTGAATCAAGCTATATATTGAGCCCAGGCGAAAGAATGCTTTCACCATTTTTCGGACTCACAGATGAAGGCATGACAATTACCTACTCGAGAGAGACTGCGCTGATACACGAAGATATGCAGTATTTATCTTGGGAACATCCTATGGTTGTTTATGCCATGGATATGGTTTTAAGCAATGAATTCGGTAATTCGACAGTCTGTACACTGGAGCAGGAGAAATTAAATCCCGGGACGTTGTTGATGGAAACACTCTATGTGTTGGAGCCGGTGGATAAAGTAGGGCTGAAGTCCAGCAGATTCTTGCCACCAACCACAATCAGAATCATGATTGATGAGCATGGAAAATTATTGAACATGAATACCCGCTACATTAATGAAAATCAGACCAGGGTGGCACATGAGATAATCAAAGAAGTGATCAATATAAAATCAGATGTGATCAAGATGTTATTGGGGAAATCTAGAGATCTCGCTGAGAAAGAAGTGCCTGAACTAAAACATCAGGCAATGGAAAGAATGAATGATATCTTAAAAACGGAAGTAGCTAGACTGACCCATATGAGAAAAATAAATTCCAATGTCCGTATTGAAGAAATAGACTTTTTTAAAAATCAGTTACAGACTGCTTCC
>SMWN01000096.1 GCA_004356415.1 Gammaproteobacteria bacterium | reverse complement strand
GTGCAGGCAGCCCGTTATCTGGAGAAGTATAAAAATAATCCTGATCTGAAACCCGATGAAAAATGGGATGAAAGTATACTGGGACTGTTAAATTATCCAGAAGTGATTGATCTGATGAACAAGGATCTGGACTGGACCTGGAAACTGGGAGCGGCAGTAACCGATCAACAAGGTGATGTCATGGATGCCGTCCAGCAATTTCGTAACCAGGCACACACGGCGGGTAATCTGGAATCCGGCGATAAGCAAATTATTATTGTGGAAAAAGAGATCATCAAGATTGTATCTGCCACGCCAGAAGTGATTTACGTACCAACATATCAACCCTCGACCGTGGTCGTTGTGCAGAGCGCTCCTTATCCTTACTATTATTCTGCCCCATATCCCTATTACTATAACCCTGCGGCCGTGTTCTGGACTGGCGTGTTTATTGGCGCAGCCGTCAGATACGGTGTTGGTTGGGGTCGATACGGACGAGGCGGTGATATTAATGTGAATCGTGGTGGCAATACCGTCAATATAGGTAGTGGTAATAGAGGGGGAGGAAACAGACCCGGAGCAGGCGGCGGCAGACCTGGTGGAGGTAACAGACCCGGTGCTGGAGGCGGAAGACCTGGTGCAGGAGGCAGACCCGGTGCTGGAGGCGGAAGACCTGGTGCAGGGTCACGACCAAGTGCGGGAACAAGACCAAGTACAAGACCAAGCACAGGCTCCAGACCAAGTGCAGGACAAAGGCCAAGTTCGATGGATAGATCGCGGGCATCATCTGGTTCAAGACCGAGTTCAAGCAGGCAAGGTTCCTTTAGTGGCCAACGGAATAGTGGAAGATCTGCATCAAGGAACAGTCAACGTGGTTCGTCCAGTCGTGCCAGCAAATCAAGATCAAGAACATCACGGAGTTCAGCGGGCCGGAGCCGGGGTGGCGGCAGATCCGCGAGCCGCGGTGGTGGTGGACGTAGCCGAGGAGGTGGAGGTCGAGGTGGCGGTGGTGGACGCAGACGTTGATCCGAAATGACGTTGAAAATAACCAAAGCAACCACACAGAACAATAGAATGAACATGAAGGAGACTCTAATCGTGATGACGAATAGTGACAAACATACAAATATTGACAAGAGAAAAAACTATCTTGTCCTATTGATAACGCTGGTTTTATGCAGCCCATTACAGGGTGTTGTCCCCATTATCTCCGAGGCCAATGCCGCGGAGACCTCTGAAGCCAAGGCCGCAGAGCAGATGACATTTAAAACCGCGGATGCGGCCGTTAATAAGCTTATCGCTGCACTGGAGAAAGACGACCTGGAGACCCTGCTCGATATCTTCGGGCGGGAATATGAGGAAGAATTGATTGGCGGTGATCCCATTGCCAGCCGTGAGAATCGCAGACAAGCATCAGAGAAGGCGCAGGCAATGCACAAGCTTCGTGATGACGGTAAAAATAGGAAGGTATTATACATTGGTGACCAGGCCTGGCCTGTTCCTTTTCCACTTGTTAAGAAAGAGGGTGGCTGGTATTTCGATACCGAAGCTGGGATCGAAGAAATGATCAATCGTCGTATTGGTGAAAACGAGCTAAACGCCATTTCAATATGCAGGGCATATATTGATGCCCAGATTCAGTACTCGAGTGTTGATCGTGATGGTGATGAAGTGTTGGAATATGCCCAGCTAATTCCGAGTACGGAAGGTAAAAAAGACGGGCTATTCTGGGAGGCTAAGGAAAATGAAGAACTCAGTCCATTCGGACCATTGATTGCCGATTCCGAGGATTATCTGGAAGGTCGTGAACCGGGCGATCCATTCAAGGGCTATTATTACAAGATCATCACCCGCCAGGGTTCAGGCGCACCCGGTGGGCGCTACGATTATATTATCAATGACAATATGATTGCTGGTTTTGCATTTATAGCTTTTCCTGCCGATCATGGAAATTCAGGGATCATGACCTTTACCTGTGGTCACCAGGGCAAGGTCTTCCAGAAAAATTTTGGCGAAGATTCCGATTTAATTGCTGCAGGTATTGATGAATATAATCCTGACACATCATGGTCAGAAGTAAAAGACTAGATTATATCCCTTCAAAATAAACGAGCAGTGGCTGGTTCATCGAAGGCGGCTGTTCCTAAGTCAGTCTTGGCACAATTATCTTTACACTTGTTCTCATCCTGCCAGGTGCGGTAGCGAGTGACCTCTAGTCAAGAGTTGATGTAGTACTGAGGGCGCCTGTGTTGAGATCAGAGAGAAAGTTGAAAAGAAAAATATAGTGTCACCTGATCAAGTAGAATAAGAAATGATTGTCAACATGATGCGAGAGTTTTTGAAACTCGAAGCCGCTAGTGGTCTGTTGGTCATGGCAGGTGCTGTACTGGCAATGATTGCAGAAAATTCTCCTGCACAATCGTTCTATGGGCAGTTATTAAGTGTCCCGGTTGAAATCCGGTTTGGGCAGTTTGAAATTGCCAAACCATTACTACTCTGGGTCAATGATGGCTTGATGGCTATTTTCTTTTTACTGGTCGGCCTTGAAATCAAACGTGAGGTACTGGAAGGTGAATTATCAGAACCGTCCAGAATAATACTTCCTGCCATTGCAGCCGTTGGTGGTATGGCCATCCCTGCACTAATCTATGTTTATTTTAACTGGGGTGATCCCGATGCCCTGAATGGTTGGGCTATTCCCGCTGCAACAGATATCGCTTTTGCATTGGGTGTATTGTCCCTGCTGGGAAACCGTGTGCCTGAATCGTTGAAATTATTTTTATTAACCTTGGCAATTCTGGATGACATGGGGGCTATTATTATTATTGCCATTTTTTATACCAGCGATCTCTCTGTTAGTGCTTTACTTGTATCAATCATTGCGATTATCACTTTAGGTATTTTAAATCGCAGACGTGTGACCAGTCTTACGCCATATATTATCATCGGCGTTATCTTTTGGGCCGCTGTATTAAAGTCGGGAGTCCATGCTACTTTGGCTGGTGTTGTTTTGGCTATGTTTATACCGTTACGCGTTACCAATGAAGATGGTAATTCACCCTTACGTATACTGGAGCATGATCTGCATACTACCGTGGCATTTCTGATACTGCCATTATTTGCATTTATGAATGCCGGTATTTCACTTGAAGGATTGTCATTTAATTCATTATTGGATCCTATCCCGCTGGGAATCGCTGCGGGTTTATTTGCGGGAAACAACTTGGTATATTTGGTTTTGTCTGGACAGCTGTTAAATTGCGACTGGTCAAGTTGCCACAGGAGATGGGCTGGCTGGAACTTTATGGGCTGGCCGCATTGTGCGGGATTGGATTTACCATGAGCTTTTTTATCAGTGGACTCGCTTTCGAGCAGGATGGCATTGATGTGATTTTAAATGACCGGATCGGCATCTTTATGGGTTCAGTTCTGTCTGCCATTGTCGGCTATCTTGTTCTACGTATTGCCTTAGCCAGAAGTAAAAGCTGATAAATAATTAAGAATTATTTTCTTCGAAAAAAATAATAGCATTAATATTCAATAAGTTATGCAATTAGCTAATAGTAAGTCTGAGTATTTGATAGTTGAAGGAGATCGTTAATGGAAAATAAACTGCGAATATTAGGTATTACGATAATTGTGTGTGTAACGGTGATCGCGATATATATGAAGGGTGTTACGATGTTGAGACCCACGAAGAGAAGATCTACATTGATGCTAAACGACCCCCTTGCGCGCAATAAATATATCCGAGACACCGTAGTCGAGGTTATCTAGCAAATCACTAAAGTTGGTATCGATGTCCACAACCTGATCGCCGCCAGCACCAGGCCAGAACCAGACGTCACTATTATTAACAGTTCGAGCGTCCGCTTTCACTGGGAGAAAGACTTGCATAACATTAATTTAAACTTGATAATCATGGGCTAAAAGGTAAAAATGGGTCTAACTATCTGGCAGGGGATTTAGCATTTCGATAACTCCAGCCATCGGTGACTCCAACTTTATTGATAAGGAGAAATAATATGAACCGCAAGCGAAGCTGGATTACATTCTTGCTTGGTGCGATCGCTCTGGGTTTCTCATGCCTCTCAAGTCTGTCATTCGCAGAACAACAAACACTCAAAGCAACAATGTCCTGGGATGCGCAGGGGACTGTCTACGTTGTTGGACCAGACGAACTCCTGTTCCAGGGAGCGATGGCTGGTGTTTTTTACGTGGAAAAAGCGTCCGGCAAACTGAATGCAGCTTTTGGTTTATGCCCGGTAGAATACACCGCCAATAAAAAAGAAAAAACAACATCAGGTTTTGGACAATGTGAAATTATTGGTGAAGGCGGTGATTCTATATTTGCCGAATATTCATGTTCAGGAACAGCTGGATTATGCAAGGGCACGTTTACTATTACGGGTGGCACAGGAAGTTTCAAAGGTGCAGAGGGTGCAAGCGATATGATTATTCGATCAACTATCAGTGCACTTGTCTTTGGTCTCGGGAGTGGCAGTGAAATTGCCGTCAAAAACGGAATTATGATTTTACCAAAACTTACTTACACCGTGCCCGGACAATAGGAGGAACAATAAATGAAAATTAAAACACTATTGATAACTCTCATTGCCGCATTTTCAATGCTTATGTTTCAATCTGTCTACGCAGGTTCCATGAGGTGCGGATCACACATTATATCGGACGGTGGTCGTACTGGCCCTGGCGCATATGAAGTATTAAAGCGATGTGGCGAACCAACTTTTCGACAAGGCAATTCTTGGGTTTACGAAAAAGGGAAAAAACGTTACGTAATTGTTTTCAAAGACAGTGGTCAAATCTCAAGTATTAAGCGTGCTAATTAAAGCGGTGATTTTTTTCTAAGAGGATACCCTTATTTTGAAAAAAAAAGAATACATCTTCAAATATCACTTTTAGCGCTATCTGCCATCCAATCCATAACTGTAATGGCGAATGATCAATGTGACTTGTTATTTGAATCTTGTGATGAAGCAGTGTTGGTTGCGGCTGCAGAAGATGATGCGCCAGCCGAGGGGGAGGCCAGTGATGCACCTGATTATGAGGGCAGGGCGATCAAATAAATCAAAGCAGGCTTTTTATGCCAAAGTAGTTCAAAATCTTGCGGCTGATCCGGGTATTGACCCTGCGAATGTATTGATCACAATTGCTGAAAATCATGATATTGATTGGCCTTTTCGTGACGGTGTTGCACAGTTCGTAGTTTAAATCCGAGTAATAAAGATGTTTTTATACCTTTACCCAGTAGGACATTAACAACTACAAACGGGGCACGCCGGATCTTTGTTGAGTTTTGCTGTGTGCCATTCCATATGCAACACATCAAGGAGTAATAATCTGCCCTCCAGTGTTTCGCCGATATCCATGATGATCTTCATTGTTTCACAGGCCTGT
>SMWN01000095.1 GCA_004356415.1 Gammaproteobacteria bacterium | reverse complement strand
CTGCTTCATTAGAAAAAATTGCGCGTTTGATTCCGGTTACGAGAACTTCTTTAAAAACCAAACCAGTTGCCCCGCCATAAATCGCTTCTTTCCCAAACGCAGCAGAAACGATATCAAGTAAAATTCCTGGCACCGCATCAAAATTTATTATTATGACGACAAGACTGCTCACGACATAAGCTATAAACATAAAAGGGACAATCTTTGCTGTCACTTTTCCGACACGTTTTACATCACCTTTAATTATTATACCTATAAATAGTAATGCAGCTATCCCAGTAAATAATGGCGCTATCGAGAATTCATTTTGCAACAGACTTGCAAGTTGGTTTACCTGAAAGATAGGCAAACAACCGATTAAACCTGCCATGGCAAAGAGTATCGCAAGTGGCTTGAAACGTTTTCCCAGACCACATTCTATAAAATACATTGGGCCACCTTGCTCGACACCATCTTCATCCTGTTTGCGATATAAACAAGAGAGTGTGCAGGTGAAGAACTTAATAATCATTCCAAACAGGCCGGCAACCCACATCCAGAAGATTGCGCCGGCACCACCCAGACTAATGGCAATAGCCACGCCAGCAATATTGCCCATACCTATGGTGCCGGAAAGGGCGACGGTCAAGGCCTGAAAGTGTGGCACCTCCCCGGGTTCATCTTTCCTGTCATATTTCCCTGTCAGAATAGCAAAGGCATGAAAGAAACCAGCTAATGGTTTTAAACGAGAGATATATGCAAAGTAAATTCCGGTAGTGAGAATAAAGACAACCAGCGGCAGCCCCCAAAAAAAATCGACAACAACAACCCAGAATTGCTCAAATTGGCTCATCGCACCTGTTGATTCTATGCATCATGAATTTTGCCGCCGAGGTCAGTAATCATTGCAATTAATTTTACCTTCAGATCTTCAAGACGATCTAAATCTGTACTGCGCATAACAAGATTCACGCCCAGTTTTCTCTGTTTGAAATACGGGTAGCTACCAATACTGATGTCTGAGTATTCATCCTGTAATTTGCTAAGACCATCCGCAAACACCCCTTCGCCAATATTAGTTGCAACATTGAATGTAATAATTGGATCGCCACCCACCAATCTGTCTGTAATGCCATCAAACATGAGTCGCATAATGGCTGGCACCCCAGCCATCACAAATACATTCTCCATTTGATATCCCGGTGCACCACTGAGGGGATTATCGATCAGCTTTGCACCTTCCGGGATATTTGCCATTTTCATCCGCGCTTCATTGATGCCACCCGGCGCATAATATTTTTCAAGTGCTCTGATTGCTTCCGAGTTCTTTTCCAGATCAACTTTAAATGTTTTGGCGATGGATGCGGAAGTGATGTCATCATGTGTTGGACCAATACCGCCCGTGGTGAAAACATAGCTATAGGTCTCGCGGAAATGATTGACTGTATCAATGATGGTTTGTTCGATATCGGGAATGACCCTGGATTCCATGATTCTGATACCCAGTGCATCCAGTTGCTTTCCCATATAGGCAAGATTTACATCCTGAGTTCTTCCTGAGAGAACTTCATTGCCAATAATAATAACGCCTGCTGTAACTTCTCCTGTTTTTATTTCAGATGAATCATTCATGCTAACCACTTTATAACATGTTTATAAAGATGACATCTTCATCTGCTTGATTAAGCTTGAAATGTAAAACTTTGTAGCGGAAGCTACAGAAAAGACCTTCAGGGATAGACTAATTCAGACCTTCCCTAAGTGAAAAATCAGGCGGCCTGTGCGGGGATACTATCCTTGATATGGGTAATATTATTATCCTGATCCAGATAAACCAACGTTGGTTTGAAGTTCGCAATTTCCCTTTCTTCCAACCTTGCATAGCTGCAAATAATCACCCGGTCACCTGGATTTGCCTTGTGAGCGGCGGCACCATTCACGGAAATAATACGTGAATCTCTTTCAGCACGAATGACATAGGTTGTGAAACGCTCACCATTAGTAATATTGTAGATCTGGATTTGCTCATATTCATGAATTCCGGCTTTTTCTAACAAGGCACTATCGATGGCACAGGAACCATCGTAGTCAATCTCGGAATGTGTGACACAGGCTTGATGAAGTTTTGCTTTAAGAACAGTAAGTTGCATGCTAATCACGGCTTTATATTATAATTAAAATACCCAACATCAAGGATAATTCACGGCAAAATCGGATTATGGCGGAAAATTTCCCTCTCTACAACGCTTGATCTGAATATTGTCTATCAGCCGTGCTTTGCCAAGCCATGCTGCTGCCAGGACAACCAGTTCCTCTTCAGTTGGCTCACCCAAATTTGATGCATTTCTGATACTTAAATACTCAATTTTAAAGCCCTTTTTTTCAAGATGCTTGACCGCATTGGCTTCAAGCTGTTGATAATCATCAACTCCCGCTTTCACTGCTTCCGCGATCCCTGATAGTGCTTGATGAAGCTCAGCAGCAACCATTTTTTCCTGTTGGTTCAGGTATCGGTTGCGAGAACTTAATGCCAAACCACTTTCTTCTCTGACCGTCTCTACACCAACGATCTCAACCGGGATACATAGATCCTTCACCAGTCTTTTTATTACCAGTAACTGTTGATAGTCCTTGTTTCCAAAAAGCGCGATGTCCGGCTGAACCATATTCAGCAGTTTACTAACCACCGTGGCGACGCCGGTAAAGTGTCCGGGCCGAAATGCACCACAAAAAATACTATCAAGTTCAGGCACAATAACCTGAGTCTCGCCTTCAAGCCCGGCAGGATAAACTTCATCGATTTCGGGAATAAATATCAGGTCAGGCTCAATATCTCCCAAGTGAGCAACATCATCCTTAATGGTACGCGGGTAGGTATCGAAATCTTCTCCTGCAACAAATTGGGTTGGATTTACAAAAATAGAAACTACTACCTTATTGGCTAATTTTTTGGCTTGTTTGACCAATTGCAGATGCCCAACATGCAGGTTGCCCATGGTCGGCACCAGTGCCACCGATTGACCTTGTTGGTGCCAATCCCGCACACAGCTTCTGAGTGCCTTTACTTTTGTGATCTGTTGCATTAACTGAATTGATGTTCTGCTGCGGGAAAATCACCTGACTTTACAGCAGTAACATATAATTTAACCGCATCCTGGATTGAGGATGACTCTTCGAGAAAATTTTTGGATAATTTCGGTTGGCGTCCCGATATCCCCAGAATATCGTAAAGTACCAGGACCTGGCCGTCACAATCTACACCTGCGCCAATACCAATCACCGGGATCTGAAGTTCAGCAGTAATATTTGCCGCCAATGCTGAAGGTATGCATTCGAGGACCAATATTGTGGCACCCGATTCCTGCACTGCAATGGCATCATGTTTTATTTGTTTTGCTGCGGCAGGATCCCTGCCCTGGACTTTATAGCCACCCAGCTCTTCTAAGGATTGCGGGGTTAGACCCAGATGGGCACACACAGGAATATTATGGGTAACAATATTTCGTATCATCTCGCAGATACTGCTGTCCCCTCGTTCCAGTTTGATAACATCCGCACCACCTTCTTCAATCAAGCGTCTGGCATTGGTCAGCGCTTGTTCAGGATCCAGATAACTTTTATGCGGCATATCGCCAATAATCATGGCGCGCTCTGATCCTTTGGCAACTTGTCTGGTGTGATAAATCATATCTTCCATCGTGACCTTCAGGGTACTGTCTTCACCATGCAAAACCATGCCCAGGGAATCGCCGACCAGAATAACTTCAACACCTGCTTCATCAAGTACAGTCGCAAAACTTGCATCATAAGCTGTTAAAGAAACAATTTTTTCTCCAGCAACCTTCATTTCATCTAATCGCGCTGTGCTTATTTTTGTCACGCGACTTCCTTTGGATTGAAATAATGTTTGCCTGTTTTTAGATAACATATTTGTTCCAGCAGCATTGCATAGTTATCTGCATTATTGACCAGATCAAAATCGGCCGTGTTGACTATAAGTAAAGGTGACTTGTTGTAATAATAGAAAAAATCAATATAGGCATTGGTAATTTTAGTCAAATATTCTTCAGTGATATGTCTCTCATAGTGAATACCCCGATCTGAAATTCTATCCAGTAAAACCTGCAGCGGTGCCTGCAAATAAATCACCAGATCAGGAATCGGTGCCTCCAGTGCTGTTCGATTGTAAACCTGCTGATACAGATCAAATTCATCTTTGCTCAGTGTCACCTCGGCAAACAGCCTGTCTTTATCGATCAGGAAATCTGCAATCTGAATCGGCCTGAACAAATCCGCCTGGCGGATTATTTCAAGTTGCCTGGCGCGCTGAAATAAAAAATAAAGCTGTGTCGGTAATGCTGCAGTTTTTGGATCTTCATAGAAACGTTCAAGAAATGGATTTTCTGCGGGCAATTCAAGCATCAGATCTGTTTTGAAGGTTGTCGCCAGACGCTTGGCCAATGATGTTTTCCCAACACCAATCGGGCCTTCAACAACAATATAATCGGGTTGACGTTGTCCGTTCATTTCTTAGTGATCCTGTGAAATATTCGGGTTAAGGAACCTCTGATTAAGCCCCAAAATACATTAAGTCGTCATACCCGGGGCAGGCTTCGCACTTCTGGCGCATACCAGAATCTAGTCAAAACAAAAACATACTCGGCTTTGGCTTCCTGCGTCGCTCTCGGTCTCTGTTCCAGACTCGACTCTCGACAGCTGTTCCTGACGCTGTTCTACCTCCTCCTTCCCTGGAGTCGAACCTTCTGCATCCATGCAGTCATGGATGCTGGTCGCTTCGGACTCCATGTCCTCGGCAATTGCTCCTGCATTGCTCTACTACTGTACATCCCTGTACATATCTCGCGACATTTCCTCCATCCTGCAGGTCGTATTCACCAGCATGACGAAGTACGTACTTGATCAGAGATTCCTTCAAATCAATTTTACCAGATCATCGGCATTATCTTCCTGCAATAAACTGCTGACAGCACCCACGCCAGGGATCATACAATCAGGAAATATTTCATTCAGTGGTAATAGCACAAATCCACGATTATGCATTTCAACATGAGGAATTTGCAGACGATCATTGTTAATGATTTCATCACCAAATAACAGGATATCCAGATCCAGAGTCCTCGCACCCCACTTTATCTTTCTCTCACGCCCCTGTTCATTTTCAATAGCCTGTAAATAATCCAGCAGAACTGATGCGGATAATTCTGTATCAAGCTCAACGACAGCATTGACATAATCGGGTTGATCCTGAGGACCAACAGGCTTGCTTCGGTAAAAAGACGACGTTTTCACCACAGAAGTTGAAGGCACCATTTCCATTGCAATGATGGCTTTCTTGAGTTGTGATTGTGGATCGTCGAGATTACTACCCAGGCCGATATATGCTTTAATCATCTTTGTAAAACTCTGGTTTATAGTTCTTATTATATTACCTGAAGCGCTTTTGCCTGTGTCTGAAACGTTTTTTCTGATGTTCTTTCTTGGCGGCTAATTGTATATCCATATGTTCTTCCTGGAACGCAGTCCACCAACTTGCAAGTTCCTGTACATCCTCCCCTGCCTCTGCACGTAACAATAGAAAATCGTAGGCTGCACGAAAACGTTGATGTGCGAGTAATTTTAATGGACGCTTGCCACGAATATTTTTTAAACGAACTTGAAGCGCCCACATGTCCCGCGCCATATGAGTAAAGCGTCGCGGCATTGAAGTGCTACTTATCTGATGTGAAATAACTGCATCACTGGCCAGGTGAATGGCATCCATCTCTGACAAACCATTGCCTTCGTGATCATTTGCCAGATCTCTGACTGGAACCCACAACAGGGCCGCTAACAGGAATGCGGGTGTCACTGGTTTGTCCTCTGCCAGTCGCGTATCTGTATTTCTAAAAGCAGATATGAGTAATTTGTGAATGAATTCATCACCACGATTAAGAAATTCTTCTGTTTGCGGAAACAACTTGGCGAACAAGCCATATTCGCGCAGTTGTTGATAGGCCTTTTCAGATTGCCCACTCATAAATAATTTCAGGAATTCCTCAAACAAACGTGCTTCGGGAATTTCCTCGAGCAGGGGGGCCAATTTACGAATCGGCTGCTCAGAAACGGGATG
Organism: Gammaproteobacteria bacterium; assembly: GCA_004356415.1. Lineage (GTDB taxonomy): Bacteria > Pseudomonadota > Gammaproteobacteria > Eutrophobiales > Eutrophobiaceae > SMWN01. The sequence goes on along the minus strand of SMWN01000095.1, from coordinate 2,365 downwards.
AATGGAAAAATCAAGTTTGATAGCAAATCTTATCGCCCTTAACATCCGTACCGGATCTTCCCGATAGCGATCTTCAGGAATGCCAATCAATCTTAACTGCCTGTTCTTGATATCCTCAAGACCACCGACATAATCAACAATCGAATAGTCTTCTATGTTGTAGTAAAGCGCATTGACCGTAAAATCTCGTCGCCATACATCATCATCAAGTGTGCCATAGACATTGTCACGAATGATTCTGCCATCCTCCTCATGACCTTCCCCATCAACGGCATCATTATGTGATGCCCGAAAGGTTGAAACCTCGATAATTTCCCTGCCAAAATGCACATGTGCGAGCCTGAACCTTCGCCCAATCAATCTACAGTTCCTGAATAATTCCCTGACCTGCTCAGGGTGCGCGTCAGTCGCAACATCAAAATCTTTAGGTTTGAGTCCTAACAAAATATCCCTGACACCACCGCCGACCAGATATGCGTGATAGCCCGCATTTTTCAGGCGATACAAAACTTTTAGTGCATTCTCACTGATCTCTGAGCGGGACACGCCATGCTCTGTACGAGGGATGATCTGTGGTTTGCGAACGATTTTTGTGACGACTGCTGTTGGCTTAGATGAATCCATAAAGTAGAAATAGCTTAACGATTTGCTCTTGAGGCTATGTGATGATTTTATTTAATCTTGAATAGTTTGTTCGGATTAATCGCGTGTGGGTCGTATATTAACACCGATAACTGATAATATTGCACCCAGTTGATTACTTATCTGGTCGCTTGCTCCCTTCGTCTAGTGGCCCAGGACGCTGGCCTCTCACGCCGGAAACACGAGTTCGAGTCTCGTAGGGAGCACCAATCGGTATCAAACAGAAGGTTGAAAAAAATTAACCGCCTTGCTCGTCAAGTTCTTTCTCAACAGAACTAAGGACATCATGTATGGCATCTATCACCAATTTGGGTTCATCCAGATGGATTGAGTGCCCACTATTTTCTGCGATTATGTGCGTTGAATGATCACTAAGACAGCTTAGTTCATCCTGTAACTCCGTCCAGGCTTCCTCCATTGCATCACCATAGGGTGTGTCTGGCCAGACGCGTTTTCCATGTGTTAATACAACGATAGGAATTTCCAGTGTCGACCCATCGTGCAAATCCCTGAGTTCTCTTGCACTTAGTGCATAATTCGCCATTTCCTCACGCCATGTCAACATTGCTGACCACCGGGCCATTAATTGTTTTGCAACTGCAGCCTCATCCTTTGGATAATGTTCATGCAATACAGCTTTCATTACCATGTTACTTCTGTCCTGGTGCAACGAACGTCTGACCACATCTTTGCCGTTTTCGGGAAGGCGATAAACCTGTTCATCATGTGATGAGTCTATGAGAACAATCCCTGCGATTTCACTGTCAAAATTCCTGGCGAAGTACTGTGCTGTATATCCGCCAAAAGAATGTCCAACAATAATAAAAGGACCATGGATACCTGCATTTTGTAATAAGGTGTGTAACTCATACGCAATCCTTTTTGTTGTCCGAGGCAAGGGGCCCATATCACTCCAGCCATAACCCGCACGATCATAAGCACAGACACGTACATATTGAGACAGTGAATGTTGAATATCTTTCCATTCCAGGGAAAAGCCCCCAGTGCCTGAATCCAGAATAATGGTCGGGCTTTTGTTGCCGACACAATTGATGTGCATGTTGCGGCCATTCACTTCAATCAATTTACCTGGTGGTTCAAAACTGACCATATCCGGCCACGCAACACGGGGGATCGCCAAAAACGATAGCAATAACAATCCACATATTACTGGGCCCCAAACCAATGATTTCTGGGCTAATGATTTCTGGATGATGGTTCTTTCTTCGATTACGTTGTGTTCAATCATGTAATATCCCCTATTACATACTGCTGACAACTGACCTGAATCTTGAAAATTCCGAGCCATACTAGACAATTTATTTAGATAAGCACACAAAAATTTACCATTCACAGACCCTTAGTCACCCAATATCCCTTATTTGTTCCAAATGCCAGAAGAAACAAGCCATCATGATGGGCAATGTAGTATGTTAAAACGCCTGGCAGCCATGTTTTACGATGGTTTGTGCCTGTTTTCTCTATTTTTTCTGGCCACCCTGATATTGGTCGTTTTTACCAACGGTGAGGCCATAGCCAGTAATTATCTCTTCAATTTATTTCTGTTTTTTATCGCTTATTTATATTTTGTCTGGCATTGGGTCAATGGTGGTCGCACATTGGGCATGCGTGCCTGGCATATCAAATTAATAAATCGGGGGAAGGATCAAATAAGCTGGAGAAATGCGACTGCCCGTTTTTGTCTGGCGCTACTTTCACTTGT
>SMWN01000094.1 GCA_004356415.1 Gammaproteobacteria bacterium | reverse complement strand
GTTCATCAAGCCAGCCATTCATCGAAGCTGCCTTGAGCATGGCATATTCTCCACTGACCTGATAGACAAAAGTGGGCATAGCGAATGTTTCCTTAACGCGCCTGACGACATCAAGACAGAGTATGGCCGGTTTAACCATGACTATGTCTGCACCTTCATTCACATCAAGTTCGACTTCACGCAATGCTTCATCGCTGTTTGCAGGATCCATCTGGTAGGTTTTTTTATCACCGCCTGCAAGATTTTCTGAGGAACCGACAGCATCTCTAAAAGGTCCATAAAAACTCGACGCATATTTTGCAGAATAGGCAAGAATACACGTATTAAGATGGCCTGACTTTTCCAGTGCAGTACGAATCGCACCCACACGCCCATCCATCATGTCGGAAGGTGCAACAATATCCGCGCCAGCATCCGCGTGCGACAGTGCTTGTTTAACCAACGCTTCAACTGTCTCATCATTCATCACATATCCCTGTTCATTACCCTGTCTATCAACAAGACCATCCTGACCATGTGTCGTGAACGGATCCAAAGCAACATCCGTAATCACACCAAGATCAGGGAATTTTTCTTTCAGTGCCCGGACTGCTGTTTGTGCCAGCCCATCAGGGTTCCAGGCTTCTGCTGCGTCTTCAGATTTTTTATCTGCCGGGGTAACAGGAAAGAGTGCAACAGCGGGGATACCCAGTTTCACCAGATCTGCTGCTTCCTTTAACAACTCATCAATACTTACTCGCTCAATCCCAGGCATGGAATCAATCGGTTCACGCGTTTGTTTACCTTCAATGATGAACATGGGATAAATCAGGTCGTCGACAAGCAAGTGATTTTCCTGCATCAATCGACGAGTGAAATCGTTACGACGCATGCGCCGTAATCGGTTGGCCGGATAAGCTGAAGTGTTCTTATATCCCACTATCTATTCCTGTCTGTTTTGATGTTGCTGTGATTTTATCCTATTGCTAGCCCTGTATATAGTATGCGCGGATGTGGCATGTGAACCCAGACACCGTGTTTCGGTCAATACTATACTTCGGTTTAAGTCTCTCGATAATTTATATAGGATGAGCTGTGGAACAAATATTGAATAATTATGAAGCCTTATTCCGCCTGGGCGCTTTCGCGTCAGTCCTGTTACTGATGTTGTTGTGGGAGGCAACGGATCCAAGACGAACCCCCTTACTGGGTTGGAACAGACGTCTAAACAACCTGGCATTGGTGAGTATGGATGTTGTATTGGTTCGCTTATTAGTGCCCGTTGCCACGGCGACCATGGCTGAAATATCCATCACACATGGCTGGGGATTATTTAATATTGTGAATGTAGGATTCTTGCCGGCCTTTTTCCTGTCCCTGTTATTTATGGATTTGCTGATTTATGGTCAGCACGTCATCATGCACTATATCCCGTTGCTCTGGCGTATACACAGGCTTCACCATACCGATCTGGACTTTGACGTGACAACAGCTTTACGTTTTCATCCCCTGGAAATTATCCTTTCGATGTTTCTGAAATTACTTTTTATTGTCTTGATAGGTGCACCTGTCGTTGCGGTGATTGTTTTTGAAATCATATTAAATATTTCGTCCATGTTTAATCATAGTAATATACAGATCCCGTCACGTATTGATCGCATACTTCGTTATTTTATCGTCACGCCGGACATGCACCGTGTGCATCATTCGGTCATTAAAGTAGAGACGAATAGCAATTATGGCTTTAACATCCCCTGGTGGGATTACATTTTTCGTACCTATCGACCGCAGCCGATCGCTGGACATACAAAAATGAAAATAGGCCTGAATGAATTCCGGGGAGACAAAGTGGTTTTTTTGCATTGGTTATTGCTACAACCATTTTTTTCGGTGGAGAAAGAAACAGGAAAAGAGACACTCCCGGAAGAGAATTAATTGATGATTAATATTTTAGAATGAGGTTTGGATTATGAGTATAAAGTCTGCCGTGCTCCAGCGGTATTCAGAAGGTGCAAATGAGCGACAGGAAAATTTATGTTGTCCGGTTGATTATGATGCTTCGCTGTTAAAGTTATTACCACAGGAAATCATTGAGAAAGATTATGGTTGTGGTGATCCTTCGCGTTATGTTCAGGAGGGAGACGTCGTTCTGGATCTGGGCAGCGGTAGCGGCAAGATTTGTTATATGGCAGCACAGCTGGTCGGTGACGAAGGGAAGGTCATTGGTGTTGATATGAATGATGATATGTTGGTATTGGCACGCAAATATCAGGACGAGATGGCAACAAAACTGGGTGGTGATCGTGTTGAGTTTCGCAAAGGCCACATACAAGATTTAGCGCTGGATTTGGTCTTGATGGATGAATGGCTGGCCGAAAATCCGGTAAAAGATATGGAGGATGCACATCAACTGGAGCTCTGGCAGACAGAGCAACGTGAAAACCATCCATTGGTCGCAAATAATTCGGTTGACCTGGTTATCTCAAACTGTGTTTTGAATCTGGTAGGAGATCAACAAAAACAACAACTGGTCAGTGAAATATTTCGCGTCTTGAAGCCTGGTGGCCGCATTGCCATTTCGGATATTGTTAGCGACGAGCCTATACCAGAACATTTGAAAGCAGACGATGAATTATGGAGTGGATGTATCTCAGGGGCCTTCGAGGAAGAAGAGATGCTAAATGCATTTCATGATGTAGGATTTCTTTCTGTCAGCCTGGATAAATGGGATGCAAAACCATGGCAGGTCGTGGAAGGTATAGAGTTTAGATCAGTGACGGTAACGGCTGTTAAAGGCAGTGATGAAGCATGCCTGGATATTGGACAGGCCGTGATCTATAAGGGACCATTCAGGACGGTCTTTGATGACGAAGGACATGAATTCCCACGCGGTGTCAGAATGGCTGTGTGTGAACGTACTTTCCGTTATTTAACTGAAGGCCCACAGAAAAATGATTTCATTGGCATCACCCCTGCCAGAGAACAGAAAGCGGTCGTATGGTGTGCCCCGGCAGGAACGAGACGGTCTGCAAAAGAAACGAAAGGTGGTGTGCATAAACAAGCCGGTGAAAAAACCAGTTGTTGCTAAAGGGCACCCTAACATTAGTTACCTAAATTCGTGTTCTGAATTCGTGTCTGACCCAAAGCATCGCTGTCAATAATACCAGTGCACCTGCCTGGTGTGACGCTGCCAGAGGCACAGGGACAACAAGCAACAATGTTGAAATGCCAAGTGTCACTTGCAGGATGACTGCCGCTAACAAGCAATGCATAGCCATTCGGGTACGATGAGGGAATTCCTGATTGAGGGTCTTAAACCAGAAACCAACAATAGAAACAAAAATCAACATCGTTAATAAACGATGTGTGAATTGAATGGTCACAACATTTTCGAAGAAATTTTTGATCAAGGGATCAAAAGCGAATAAATCTTGTGGAAAAAATGTTTCTCCCATAAGGGGAAACGTATTGTAAATAAAACCCGCATCAGTTCCGGCAACAAAACCACCTGACATAATGGCAATCACAAGCAGGAACGTTAACGCCGAAACAAAGCCTTTGTAAGAATTGATTGAGTTTTGTTTGAACGTGTGAGGCTTTGGAAATAATAAACCCAGCGCTGTCCAGAGTATCCAGCCATAAAGGGCAAAAGCAAAAATTAAATGCGCAGTTAAACGATATTGGCTGACATCCGGTCGATCGGACAAGCCACTCTTTACCATGAACCAACCGAGAACACCTTGTAAGCCGCCGAGGATAAACATGGCAATCAATTTAGGCATCAATTTTCGGTCTAGTTTTTTCTTAAGCAAAAAAAACATGAACGGAACAAAGAAGACAATGCCGATAATCCGACCCCAGACACGATGAATGAATTCCAGCCAGAAGATAGATTTAAATTCTGCCAGATCCATATCCGGGTTTTTGATCTTGAATTCCGGGTATTGCTGATACTTTTTAAATGTTTCTTGCCAGACCAACTCGGACATTGGCGGTAGGAAACCGGTGGCGGGTTTCCATTCAACCATGGATAAACCGGAATGTGTGAGCCGTGTAACGCCACCCAACACCACCATCACAAAAATCATGATTGCACAGATAAACAACCAGACAGCGATAGCACGCGAGTTGGTGTTGGCATTTAAAATAATGGTGTTGTTTGAGGGCATAATCCAGGCTAATTAGGATGAAATGAATATTGCAAAAATCTTTTAATTGTTCTATTTTCGAGGGCGGGATTATACCGGGAATTATACTGAGGGATAACCCTGGAAACAGGCAAATTCTGTGCCCACATTCATGGCATCCAGTGCTGCTCAGCTTATGCAAATTTTGTCTAATAATAGCTGTCAAAATCAGTGTCATTTCGATTTTGAAAATACTGTAAATTCAACATTGCCTTATGGTCACAAAAGCTAATGGGAAAGCCATTCACCAGTTATTCTTAATGTAAATCTCTTTATTAAACAAGCACTTCGAAACTAAGTTTAAGTAATTAAATTTAGTTATTGCATTGTTGCAAAAACCACTATATATTGTGCTCCAGTAGGGTTGCAAACCACTAGATGTTGTTATTTTGCTGCGATGCAAGATATAAAAATCAGAAAAATATTGTTTACCATATGGGTAATTTAGGGGTTCTAGGGGAAAGAATTTTTGATGAATACAGTACCAGCTGAAATCGTCCAAACTACTGCTGTTGAGATACCATTTCAACCTGCATCCAAGGATATTTGGGAGAAGAAATATCGCCTCGTAAAAAAGGATGGCACACCTGTTGATCACGCCATGGATGATACCTATACGCGTGTCGCAAGAGCCATCGCAGATGTCGAGGAAACAGAAGAAAAACGTGAAGCCTGGTATCAGAAATTTACCTGGGCATTACGCCGTGGTGTGATCCCTGCTGGCCGCATTATTTCCAATGCTGGTGCCACCAAATACAAGCCTGCAACATCGACAATTAATTGTACCGTCTCAGGCCTGGTCGAAGACTCTATGGATGACATTTTGGGCAAAACTCATGAAGCAGGTCTGACATTGAAGGCTGGTTGCGGTATTGGTTATGAGTTTTCAACCTTACGCCCTAAAGGTGGCTATGTTTCTGGCGCCGGTGCGTACACCTCAGGTCCGCTTTCTTTTATGGATATCTTTGACAAGATGTGCTTTACCGTCTCATCTGCAGGGGGACGTCGTGGTGCACAGATGGCCACATTCGATATCGGTCATCCTGATGTGGTGGAATTTATTCGTGCCAAACGTGAAGATGGCCGTCTTCGCCAATTTAATCTTTCCTTGTTGATTACGGATGAATTTATGGCCGCCGTCAAAAATGATGGTGACTGGATACTGGCTTTCCCTGTGAACGAAAGGGAAAGTAAAGCATTGGATCTGAATGATCCTAAGCAGACTATCTGGCGTGAATGGCCAAGTCACAAAGATTATATTGTCAACGATGAAGGTCTGGTGGCCTGTAAGATTTACAAGACCATTCGTGCACAGCGTCTGTGGGACATCATTATGGCTTCTACGTATGACTATGCTGAACCAGGTTTTATTCTTATTGATAAAGTGAACGAAATGAATAACAACTGGTTCTGCGAGGATATTCGCGCAACCAATCCTTGTGGTGAACAACCTTTACCTCCCTATGGTTCCTGTTTACTTGGTTCAGTCAATCTCACGCGTTTTGTAATAGAACCCTTTACTGAACGCGCCCGTTTCGATTGGGACGATTTCCGTAAGGCGGTCAAGATCTTTGCCCGTATGCTGGACAATGTGGTCGAAATTAATGGCCTGCCTCTGGATAGACAGCGCGATGAGATCCTACGAAAGCGTCGTCATGGCATGGGTTTCCTCGGATTAGGTTCAACCATGACTATGTTGAAGATGAAATACGGCAGTGAAAAATCTGTTAGTTTCGCTGAAAAGGTCAGTCGTGAACTAGCC
>SMWN01000093.1 GCA_004356415.1 Gammaproteobacteria bacterium | reverse complement strand
TGTACTAAATCCTCACCTATTATTTTCAGGTTCATGCCTGGTTTAATGGTGTAGCTAATAGCTGTGCCTGTTTCAATATTAATCGGTGAGTCTAGTTGCTGCTGCATATCATGCCAAAACCACCACGCTGTCACACCCCCGGTAATAAATGACATGATGAAAAGTGATAAGAAAACACGCTTCACGATGGCACCATGACTCCTCGCGAGATCAGAAATTGCTTAATTTCATTGGCAGCGAGTTGTGAAGGAAATTTATGATTAGCCAGCTGACTCACGGGCATAATGCCTGCGACACTGTTACAAAAAAATATTTCACTGGCAGAATAAATATCATCCAGTGACAGGTTTTTTACTTCACTTGTATAAGTAATATCAGCACAGTGATCCAATATGTATTGCCGCACAATGCCTTGAATACCACAGAGAGAAAGATCTGCTGTGATTAATTTTTTGTCCGGAAACACCACGAATAGATTACTCATGGTGCCGGCAATGACATTGTCATTGTTATCCAGCATCAATCCTTCCATCGTATTAGTATCATCCCATTCATTACGAGCCAGCACTTGTTCCAGCCTGTTTAGGTGCTTGATGCCTGCAAGCCCACGATTGATGCCAAGTCTGGTAGAACACAAATGAACTTGTATCCCTTGTGTTGAATTGCCTCCTGGATAATCTGGCCATGGATGTATGGCCAGTAGCCTGGTAGGTGTTGTCCCCGGTTCAGGTCTTTGATAACCCCTGCCCCCTACCCCACTGGTAATAGTGATTTTAAGAACAGCTCTGTCTACATTTTCACAAAGAGAAGACACTTCTGATTCAAGGTCATCAACATCATTAAAATTAATCTTTAGTCTTTCGCATCCAAATAACAATCGCTCAAGATGTTTATCCCAACAGAGCGGTTGCCCATTGACTACTGCAATCGTTTCAAACAGCCCGTCACCATAGTGCAGGCCTCTGTCGAGAGGATCTATATTGTCTGCACTCTGTCCATTCAAGAGAAACATGATATTACGTGTTATATTTTACCTTGGGAATTTTGCTTGAAATATTGTTCTGGCAAAACTCTGATTTATACAGCACGCCTGAATATCAATGTCCCGTTAGTACCACCAAATCCGAATGAATTTGATAGTGCTATATTCATTTTCATCTGCCGTGCTTCATGCGGCACAAAATCCAGATCACATTCGGGCTCAGGGTTATCCAGATTAATTGTTGGCGGTGCCACCTGGTCACGTAGTGCAAGCACAGAGAAAATAGCTTCAACACCACCAGCTGCACCCAGCAAGTGACCGATCATGGACTTGGTTGAACTGATTGCCAGATTACCGGCATTAGCACCAAAGACACGTTTCATGGCCCGCGTTTCTACAACATCACCTGCAGGTGTAGAAGTCCCGTGTGCATTGATGTAATCAATTTGTTCAGGATTTAGTCCTGCGTTATTCAGTGCATTTTCCATACACCGCGCTGCACCATTCCCATCTTCTGATGGTGCGGTCATGTGATACGCATCACCGCTCATGCCGTAACCAATCAACTCGGCATAGATCTTCGCACCACGTTTTTTTGCATGGTCATACTCTTCCAATACCAACACCCCGGCACCATCACTAAGAACAAAGCCATCTCTGTCTTTATCCCAGGGACGACTGGCAGCTTCTGGATTATCATTTCTTGTAGACAACGCCCTTGCTGAGGCAAAACCGGCCAAACATGTCGGCGCGCTTGCCATTTCAGCGCCACCTGCAATCATGACATCAGCGTCACCATATTCAATCAGCCTGGCCGCATCACCAATATTGTGTGTCCCAGTAGTACAGGCAGTTACGATGGCAAAATTAGGGCCCTTTGCGCCGTATTTAATCGAAAGGTTGCCTGAAATCATGTTGATGATATTGCTAGGCACATAGAATGGAGAAATCTTACGAGGACCCCCATTTATAAATTGCTCAGTGGCCTTTTCGATACCCGCTAAGCCCCCAATCCCCGAGCCAACAGCAACACCTATCCTGTGTGCATTTTCCTCGGTGATTTCAAGACCGGAATCTTCTATAGCCTGGCTCCCCGCAGCCATTCCATAATGGATGAAAGGGTCCATTTTTTTTGCGTCTTTGCGGGGCATATAATCTGACACGTCAAAACCACTGATTGATCCGCCGATTCGTACAGAAAAATCAGATGTATCAAAATGTTCTATCAAGCCGATTCCGCTGACACCATTCTGGATATTATTCCAGGTATCTGTAACATTGTTGCCAACGGGTGTCAGCATGCCCATGCCTGTGACTACCACACGTCTTTTACTCAATTCTTTAACCCCACATTTGTCTTAACTTTATCTTTCCGACACTCCGTTCTCGCTAATTTCATTATGGCACTTCACTGTTGTGTCCCGCACAAGACCATCTATGGCAAAAGAAAAAGGCCGCGTTACTTCACTAACGCGGCCTTTCATGATTCAGCGAATGGAGTTACTCCATATGCGCACTGACATAATCAATTGCAAGCTGTACTGAGGTAATCTTCTCTGCTTCTTCATCGGGAATTTCCGTCTTGAACTCTTCTTCAAGCGCCATGACCAATTCTACCGTATCCAGTGAGTCAGCACCCAAGTCATCAACAAAAGAAGCCTCATTGGTTACCTCGTCTTCCTTTACCCCTAATTGCTCTACAACGATTTTTTTTACGCGTTCTTCAACACTACTCATAATGGAAATCTCCTTCCTTAACGACCAGTTGGCCGAATAGCGGGTCATAGTTTAGTGAAATGCAGATAACTTTCAACCCGGATGTTGTATAAATAAAGATTTTCTATTCTAATCAAAAAGATAGTTTGATTATCTAATCATTTATATTTGAATAATAGCTAGCCCATGTACAACCCGCCGTTTACATTAATCGTTTCCCCCGTGATATAAGCTGCGTCTTTTGATGCCAAAAAACTAACAACTTCAGCAATTTCATTCACCTTGCCTAATCGATTCAAAGCAATCTGATTTAGAAGTGTATCCCTCTGTTCATCTGTCAAAGCATCTGTCATGTCTGTTTCAATAAAACCGGGAGCGACTGCATTGACAGTAATGCCGCGTGACCCTACTTCTTTGGCCAGAGAGCGCGTAAAGCCAATCATCCCTGCTTTTGATGCTGCATAATTTGTCTGCCCGGGATTGCCTGACATTGCAACCACCGAGGTGATGTTAATGATTCTTCCTTGTCGCGCTTTCATCATGCCACGCAAACACATTTTTGTGATTCTGTATATGGCATTTAAATTCGTGTTGATAACATCTTCCCACTCATCGTCCTTCATACGCATCAGGAGATTATCCTTTGTAATACCCGCATTATTGACCAATATACTCGGACTATGGCCATCTGTTTTCAAGGCATCTTCAAGTGCTTCAATGGAAGATTTATCTGTAACATTTAGTACATATGCGCTGCCATCCAGTCCTGCGTCAGCAAGTGCCTTCTTAATGGATTGAACGCCATTTTCTGAGGTCGCCGTACCAATGACATGTGCCCCTGCTTTCGCTAGAGTAATAGCAATAGACTGGCCTATTCCCCGACTTGCGCCCGTAATCAGTGCAACTTGTCCTTCGAGTTTCATTTTTTGTCCTTATCTGTATCTGTGAGTTCACCAAGAGCCTTTTCCAATGATCCAGGGTCATATACAGGCAGGACCTTCAGGCTTCGGTCGATTCTTTTAATCAAACCACTTAACACCTTGTTTGGACCACATTCAATGATCGTATTTACATTCTTATTTACCATTTCCTGAATTGTCTTGACCCACTGTACTGGCTGACAAAGTTGTTGTTGAAGTGCCAGTTTAATACCACCGGTATTCTGGTGGTTTGTAGCATCAACGTTATGTAGAACTGAAATTCCGGGCTGCTTAAACTCAACTGAATTCAACCGTGCTGCAAACTGATCTGCTGCTTTTGCCATCAGTGCACAGTGTGATGGAACACTAATTGGCAAAACAATCGAGCGTTTAGCCCCTGCTTCTTTTGCCAGTACAACGGCACGTTCTACGGCCTTTCTATGACCTGCGATGACAATTTGTCCAGGAGAATTAAAATTTGCTGAAGAAACTATTTGTCCCTGTGCTGCTTGTTGGCACACTTCCTCAACCTGGTTCTCGTCCAGACCGAGCACTGCAGCCATACTTCCTGTTCCTTCGGCAACGGCATCCTGCATAACTGCGCCTCTGTCAGCAACCAAGCGAATAGCATCCGTAAAAGTAATTGCAGCTGAACATACCAGCGCTGAATATTCACCTAGACTGTGTCCCGCCATCACAATTGGCCGAGCTTGGCACATTTCGTTCCAAACTCGCCACGTCGCAACACTACTGGCAAGCAATGCGGGTTGGGTTCTTGTTGTTTTATTCAACTCTGTTTCCGGGCCATCCTGCACAAGTTGCCACAAATCATAGCCAAGGGTGTCAGAAGCCTCTGCAAATGTTGATTGAACGGTCCTATGTGCGTCAGCCAATTCAGCCAGCATCCCTACTGATTGTGAGCCCTGCCCTGGGAATACAAAAGCAACCGTCATCGTCTATTTTATTCTATTTATTGTTGATGAACCTAATAGTCTATCAGTGCGGAACCCCATGTAAAACCGCCACCAAAGGCCTCGAGCAACAGCTTATCGCCACGCTGTATTCTTCCATCTCTTATCGCAACATCCAGCGCCAAGGGCACAGATGCCGCTGAGGTATTGCCGTGTTGATCAACAGTTAATATGACCTTGTCCATTGGCATATCCAGTTTCTTTGCTGTTGCAGAAATAATCCTTGTATTGGCCTGGTGAGGGACCAACCAATCAATATCTTTCTTCTTAAGATTGTTTGCGGATAAGGTTTCATCAACAATTCTGCCTAAGGTATTCACTGCAACTTTGAACACTTCATTGCCCTGCATCTGTATGAAGGCATTGCCGTCTTTAATTTTTGTGCAATCTGTAGATATTCCCGAAGGTACTTTTAGTAGGTCTTTATACTGACCGTCAGCATGCAGGAACGTCGAGACTATCCCTGGTGTTTCACTCGCCTCCAATATGACAGCGCCGGCGCCATCGCCAAATAACACACAGGTGTCCCTGTCTGTCCAGTCAATGATACGGGACAAAGTCTCAGCACCCACCACCAATGCTTTTTTGGTAGAGCCAGTCTTGATAAACTTATCAGCAATAGCAAGTGCATAAATAAAGCCCGTGCATACTGCTTGTACATCGAAGGCCGCTGTGCCACGTATCCCCAGACGGTGCTGTAACAAACAGGCTGTACTGGGGAAGATAAGATCGGGTGTCGTCGTCGCGACAATGATTAAATCGATATCATCTGAACTTGCTGAAGCAGCCTTCATTGCCTTGTGTGCCGCATGCTCTGCGAGATCACACGTCGTTTCGCCCTCTGCGGCGATGTGCCTTTTGACAACACCGGTTCTGCTCTTGATCCACTCATCTGAGGTATTCACCATTTGCTCCAGCTCAGCATTTTCCATAATACGTTCTGGTAAATAGCCACCTGTGCCTGTGATGCTGGAGTAGATCAAACTAATTCTCTCTCCGTTAGTAACTCTTCGAGTCTGACATTGATTTTGTCCGGAACATTTTTTTCAACCTCGACAATGGCTTCTTCGATT
>SMWN01000092.1 GCA_004356415.1 Gammaproteobacteria bacterium | reverse complement strand
TCGCAAATGGCAAAGGACCAGAAAGTACCCTCATCGCACTGGGCTACGCGGGTTGGTCAGCAGGCCAACTCGAAAAAGAAATGCAGGAAAACATTTGGTTAAGTGGTCCGGCAGAATCACACATCATCTTTGACACGCCAGTAGAACAACGATGGAATTCTGCTGCCAATCTTTTGGGTATAGATATGGATCAACTCTCACGTGATGTCGGACACGCGTGAAATTAATACGCTATTGTGTTTTGATTTTGGTACAAAGCGTATCGGCGTTGCTGTTGGACAGTCCATTACACAAACAGCCACCCCTTTACAAACAGTTAAGAATAAAAACAAGCGGCCTGACTGGGATCATATCAAACGCCTAATCGATGAATGGCAACCCGATGCTTTAATCGTCGGCGTGCCACTAAACATGATGGGTGAAATGCAGGAGATGACTGTTGCATCTGAAAAATTTATGCGTCAATTACATGGGCGCTTCCATCTGCCAGTGTATGATGTTGATGAACGTTTGTCTTCATTCGAAGCGGCTCAACGCACAGGCAAAACAACAGATCTAGATCCGGTCGCTGCACAAGCAATACTGGAAACCTGGTTTGCCGAGAATCATGAAGCGTGAATCATGATAAAATGGCCCTCCAGCACAAATCCAAATAAAGCCCAAAATTCAAAATGAATGATGCAACGACAGATGTCAAACAATGTGTCGATGAAATGATCACACAAATACGCGCTGAAATAGCAAATAACGATCTGTCAGAAATGTTAATGATTGGTATTCATACAGGTGGCGTGTGGATTGCTGAAAGATTACATAAGAAACTAAATATCGAACCACCGCTTGGTAAACTCAATATTGCATTTTACCGCGACGACTTCAGTCGCATCGGAACACATCCACAGGTTACGCCATCAAAACTGCCCTTTGATATTGAAGATAAACATCTTTTATTGGTGGATGACGTACTGTACACCGGCAGGACAATACGTGCAGCATTAAACGAAATTTTTGATTATGGCCGGCCGGCCAGTGTACGCCTTGCCGTTTTGATTGACCGTGGAGAGCATGAACTTCCCATCCAGGCTGATTTTGTGGGTAAACGGATCACACTAAAACAGGGGGAACATGCTAAACTCACCGGCCCAGAGTACTTGACTCTGGAAATTACTGGGACGGAATGACGGGAAATAATATCCAACTCGACGCTAAAGGTCGCCTCAAGCATTTTCTTACCATCGAAGGTATTGACCGTTCCCTGTTTATTGAAATTCTGGATTACGCTGAATCATTCGCTGCTGTCGGAGAACGTGCCGTAAAAAAAGTTCCTCTACTTCGCGGAAAAACAATCGCCAACCTGTTCTTCGAACCAAGCACACGCACACGCACAACCTTTGAACTGGCTGCGAAAAGACTTTCCGCCGATGTGCTTAATTTGAATATTCTCAGCTCAGCAACAAAAAAGGGTGAGACCCTTTTGGATACACTGCAGACACTGGAAGCCATGCATTGCGATATGTTTATCATACGCCATGCAAATAGTGGTGCTGCGCATTTTATTGCTTCACAGGTAGCGCCGCATATCCGGGTGATTAATGGCGGTGATGGTCGCCATTCACACCCAACACAGGCGATGTTGGATATGTTTACCATCCGCAAACATAAACCTGATTTTACAAGACTCAAGGTTGCCATTATTGGTGATGTAGCACATTCACGCGTGGCTCGCTCAGAGATTCATGCACTGAGTGTCCTTGGTGTTCCGGAGATCAGGGTGATTGGCCCCAAAACATTAATCCCGAATGATATTAGTAGCCTTGGTGCTCACCCCTATTATGATATGAATGATGGCCTGAAAGATGTTGATGTCGTCATGATGTTACGCTTGCAAAGAGAACGTATGTGCAGTGCACTGCTCCCCAGTGAACATGAATACTTCAAACGTTATGGACTGAATGAGGAGAAACTTGCTCTCGCAAAACCAGATGCAATCGTAATGCATCCTGGCCCAATTAACAGAGGGATCGAAATTGATTCCCAAATCGCAGATAGTGAACGCTCAGTCATTTTGCAACAAGTAAGTCATGGTATTGCCGTACGGATGGCTATCATGGCCATGATCATGGGAAGTCAATCAGAGGAAGCCCACTAGTGCGGCTAAAAATAATCAATGGTCGCATCATTGACCCGGAAAATAATATCGATCAAACAGGTAATCTGTTCATCGAGGAAGGACGTATTGTCGGAATTAATAAGGCCCCAAAAGGTTTCAAGGCCGAGCAGGAGATAGAAGCAAGCAATCAAATTGTTTGTCCGGGACTGGTCGATCTTTGCGCTCGGCTTCGTGAACCCGGACAGGAATATAAGGCAACAATCGCATCAGAAACCGCCGCTGCCATCGCCTCCGGAATCACTTCGATCTGTTGCCCGCCCGATACGATTCCAGTGATTGATTCACCAACCGTTGTCGAATTAATCTTTCAACATTCGTCAAGTAGTCACCTATCCCGGGTCTTTCCCTTAGGTGCGCTTACTTTTGGTTTACAAGGCAAATCACTGGCAGAAATGGATACTTTAAAAACAGCCGGCTGTATCGGCGTGAGTAATGCGTATGCGCCAATCGATGATACTGAAGTATTAAGACGGGCACTTGAATATGCAGTGACCTGTGAGATAACAGTGCATCTCTATTGTGAAGATAACTTCCTGAGGAATAATGGTGTCGTACATGAAGGACCAATCAGTACCCGACTCGGATTGCCACCTATCCCCGAAACAGCCGAAACTGTCGCAATCAGTCGCGCCTTGTTACTGATTGAACAAACGGGTGCACGCGTACACTTCTGCAGAATTTCTACAGCTCGAAGTATTGAATTACTTGCAGATGCCAAATCACGGGGCCTTGATCTCACTGCAGATGTCGGCATCGCTCACCTACACTTGACAGAGATGGATATAGGCGAGTTTAACACGGATTGTTTTGTTCTACCTCCCCTCAGGAGCCAACGGGATAAAGAAGGACTCCGTGCAGGTCTGGCGGATGGGACCATCTCAGCCATCTGTTCGGATCATCAACCACATGATGCGGATGCCAAATCCGCACCCTTTAGTATGACCGAACCCGGTGCGTCAACAATAGAAATGCTCTTACCGCTGACCTTGCAATTAGTCAGAGATAAGACCCTGACACTTCAACAAGCGGTAGCAGCCTTAACCTCAGCACCTGCTAAAATTGCAGGGATAGTTGCTGGCTCCCTGTCCATTGGCTCTCCCGCCGATGTCTGTATATTCGATCCTGAGGCATCATGGACAGTGGAAAGAGACTCACTTCTGAGCGCTGGTAAAAACACACCTTTTACCTCATGGGAAATGATAGGTAAAGTCACACAGACAATTCTTGACGGAAATATTGTTTATAAAAATTAACGCCTCCTAAAAATCACCATCATCAGGATCACTCCCAGAAAGATTACCCTCAAGAATGAAGCACCCTGAATCACGCAATACCCTTCATCTCGAGCAAGCTGAGCTTCTTGATCATATCGCTTTTGAAGGAGATCAGTATTATATGCGGTTACATGCGCCACTCACTGCATCGCTGGCACAACCCGGTAGTTTTATTCATATGCAATGCGATAGTGAACTACCGATGCGACGACCCATGTCCATCATGCGTGTCGACAAAAATGCGGGATGGATAGACTTACTTTATAAGGTCCACGGCTATGGTACTGATCGACTGGCCAAGCGTATTGTGGGCGAATCTATTGATCTGCTTGGCCCTATAGGCGTGCCATTCAAAATCGATCAGTATAAAAAATACCCGTTATTGATTGGCGGTGGTGTTGGCATTCCACCGATGGTTTTTCTTGCCGAACATATTAAGAACACTGCCAAGGATATCAAACCATTTGTCATCATGGGTTCTGAGGTACCATTTCCGTTTAGCCTAAAACCATCACAGATCATGCTTGATGGTATCCCTGAAGGGGTGATTGCATCAATGCCATTACTGGAAGATTGGGGTATCCCAAGTCGGTTGACAAGTTTACAAGCTTATACTGGTTGTTATGATGGCTATGTGACAGATCTTGCTAGCCACTGGCTTAAATCTCTTGATGTAGAAACAATCAAAAAAGTTGAAATCTTTTGCTGTGGCCCAACACCAATGCTCAAAGCAGTGAGCCAAATGGCCCACCACTATGGTCTGGCTTGTCAGGTATCACTTGAAGAATATATGGCGTGTGCCGTTGGTGGCTGTGCCGGTTGCACGGTACTTGTCGAAACGGAACAAGGACCTAGCATGAAACGTGTCTGTGTCGACGGACCTGTGTTCGAGGCTGCGTCCATATTCCCTCCTGCCTGAGGCAATCAGGCAGAAAATATTACGCACTGTTTCCAGTTGCAAAACAAATAAGCAAGCAATTTATCGAGGGAAACCCTTTACTTCGGGAACCCGTCAGCGAATTTGACAATCCATTCCTTGGCCGCCTGTTCGCTACTGATAGTTCTGCCTTCCCTGATTTGTATCTCTTTTCTGTAATGTTCAATGTGACAGATCTGCTCGACCATACGTAATCTGTATACGTCCACCTCTCCACGATACTCGATGCCAATTTCGTATGCTATATCAGCAGCCCGGCACCAGACAACTCTGCCAGAGATCTCCAATACCGGTTCAACCAGGTCGATAATTATTTTTATCTCGTCCCCTATTGCCAGTGGTTCATTGAACCGACAGCGAAGACCGCCAGTACTGACATCCTGTAGCGGTTGGCGATAGCAGTCTCTTGTTTCATTTTTAATGATTTTTATCGGGATATCGGCAGGATGCCTGATGAAATTTCGCATAACTAATACTGTATGATCACATGAAGGCCCAGTCCCTGATGAGTGCTGCCTGCCCATAGTGACGATCTTGATCGACCACATTCCAGACAATTGCATCTTTAATCTGAAAACGCTTGCCCTGGTTTGTGATCCTCACGCCGGTATAATCATCAACATAACCGTTCTCTGAAACCTTTTTCAGAATCCGATTACGTTCTTCTTGTGAATCTGCCTCTGCTGATAATCGTGAAGGTTGTTTAATAAAATCTTCCCATGTCATTTCAAACAAATCCAATGCACATTGATTAGCATAATTAAAGATGGGATCAGCTTCTAAGCCATGTGACATGACAGCAAATGGTGCAAAAAATATCTCTCGTGAAATATTATCAATATCACAATCGGACGCCAGGATATTTTCGCCCGTGAGTATTTTAAAACTGCTGACAAGCAATCTTATATGAACTAAATGGAAATGATTATTATCTGAAGGTTTGGACTTGTCCTGCATCATAAGCGTTATCTTTAAGCCCGATAACTATAATGTCCTCGGACAGAGATACCCTTAAAAAGAGATATCTTGTAACAGGTGTTTTAACCGAAATTAATCTTGGCTTCGAGGTTTGTTCGCGAATCAGCATTGTTCAAAGCTTCTTCAAGTTCAATACGACCTTCCTTATATAGATCGAAAAGCGCTTTATCAAATGTTTGCATCCCTTTCTGTCCGCTTTCTTCCATTGCCTCCTTCATCGCATCTAAATCACCCTTCATGATCAGATCGGCAATATGTGGCGTATTCACCAGAATTTCAATTGCGGCACAACGTTTTCCATCGATGCCCGTAACAAGCCTCTGTGAAATAACTGATCGTAAGTTTAAAGACAAATCCATAAACAATTGTTTATGTGAATCGTGAGGAAACATGTTGATAACTCTTTCCATTGCCTGGTTAGCATTATTAGCGTGTAGTGTTGACACGGCCAGGTGGCCTGTATTGGATAACTCCATCGCTGCTTCCATTGTTTCACGATCGCGAATTTCACCAATCAGAATGACATCGGGGGCTTCACGCAAACAGGCCTTCAGGGCATTTCGATAAGATAGCGTATCAACCCCCACTTCACGTTGGTTTATAATCGACTTGATATTAGGATGACTGAACTCGACCGGATCTTCAATCGACAAAATGTGCCCTGCCATGGTCTTATTTCGATGATTAATCATCGCCGCGAGTGTTGTTGATTTACCTGAACCAGTCGCACCGACCATCAGGATCAAGCCCCTTTTCTGCAGTATCATCTCCTGCAATATTTCTGGTAACCCCAGTTGTTCAATCGTTGGTATTTCCGATGGAATAAGTCGAAGCACCAGTCCTACGTCGCCCCTTTGACGAAATATATTTACACGAAATCTTGCTGAACCATCTTCAAGTGCAATGGCAAAATCACATTCTAGTGTTTCTTCGAAATGCTTTGCCTGAACATCGTTCATGATGTTATAGGCGGCCGCCTTGCAGATATCTCCTGTCAGGATTATCTTGCCGACGGATGTTATATTGCCTTCCAGTTTGATCTTTACTTCACAGTTTGTAGTAATAAATAAATCCGAGGCATTCTTCTCAACCATTAATTTAAGATAAGGTGTGACATCCATACTGATTGACTACCCCCGAAGCTGAAAATCATTTTCTATTATTAACAATTGCCTGTCCCACAATTACCTGTACCACCTAATACATTCCGCCTGTATCTTTCTCTTCTTCTTCTATACTGAGATGATCCAGATCACCTTCCTCGGCAGCTTTGGCTGCCTTACCTTCCAGTTTGATTCGCAAACGTAATTCGTTCATTGAATCTGCGTTGCGTAGAGCATCTTCCAGTGTTACCAGATCAGCTTCATGGAGATCGAACAATGCCTGATCGAAAGTCTTCATGCCCAATTCATTGGACTTGCCCATGATATTCTTAATCTCATGGACCTCACCTTTCAAAATCAGATCAGAAATGAGTGGAGAGTTCAACATAATCTCAATCGCGGCAGCACGACCCTTGCCATCGCGCGTCTTAAGAAGCCTCTGGGCAATCACCGCCTTCAAGTTTAACGATAAATCCATTAACAATTGCTGACGGCGCTCTTCCGGAAAAAAGTTAATGATTCTATCCAGTGCCTGGTTAGCACTGTTAGCATGCAGGGTGGCCATCGCCAAATGTCCCGTTTCGGCAAAGGCGATACCAAATTCCATCGTCATACGATCCCGAATCTCACCCAGTAAAATAACATCAGGGGCCTGTCGCAAAGTGTTTTTCAGTGCGATTTCCCAGTCATCTGTATCCATCCCCACTTCACGCTGCATAATGATACAACTCTTGTGTGGATGAACATATTCGATCGGATCCTCAATGGTAATGATATGGCCGAATGTATTCTCGTTTCTGTAATCTATCATGGCTGCCAGTGAGGTTGACTTACCCGAACCTGTTCCACCCACCATGATGACCAGCCCACGTTTGGTCATGACAATGTCTTTCAAAACTTCTGGCAGTTTGAGTTTATCAAGGTTGGGTATCTCAGTTTCAATGGTACGCATCACCAGACCGCAATATCCCTGCTGAATAAACGCATTTGCTCTAAACCGACCCACACCCACAGGATTAACAGCGAAATTACATTCCTTTGTCGCTTCGTACTCCTTTAACTGCTTGTCATTCATGACAGCGTATGCCAGGGCTTTGGTGTTGTCTGCTGTCAACTGAGTTTTCGACACGGGTGTAATCTTGCCGTGTACCTTGATTGCAGGAGGAAACCCTACTGTAATAAACAAATCGGAACCTTCCTTCTCAATCATCAGTTTGAGAAGATCACGCATGAATTTTATCGCTTGTTCTCTTTCCACGAGTTCCTCCTGTTAATTATGTGTCATGCAAGTTTCTATTTACGGAAAAGCGTCTTTGTTGGCACACTTGGACAAGGCCTCTTGCCGACTGACCACATTCTTTTTGACCAACTCGGCCAGATCCTGATCCAGCGTTTTCATACCAAATTGTTGTCCTGTCTGTATTGCTGAATACATCTGTGCAATCTTGTTCTCTCGAATCAGGTTACGAATAGCAGGTGTGCCAATCATAATTTCATGTGCAGCGACACGGCCGCCACCAGTTTTCTTAAGCAAGGTCTGTGCGATAACAGCTTTCAGCGACTCGGACAACATGGCACGTATCATATCCTTCTCTGCCGCCGGGAACACATCGATAATACGATCAATGGTCTTGGCAGCAGAACTGGTATGCAAGGTTCCAAATAC
>SMWN01000091.1 GCA_004356415.1 Gammaproteobacteria bacterium | reverse complement strand
GAAAAAAACTGGACCCTGATGAACTTTCCCGTGCAAAAAAACAACTGGCGCTCTTCCTGTTTATCAAGCAAATCCCGGACGGAGTTTCACAGTCACGAATCACCAATGAATTTAAAAATAGTCGACAACCATTGAGAACATTATTCACAAAAAAGTTAATTGAAAAAACAGGCACGTCAGCAACAGAAAATCATGATAAGACGATTCATTGTCAGAATGACATTTCATGGCAGCTGAAGCCAAATGAAGAACAACAGAATGCCATAGAGAAAATTATTGCTTCCTCTGCTACCTATCATGCGTTTCTTCTGAATGGGATTACCGGCAGCGGCAAGACTGAAGTCTACCTGCAGATAATTCGACACACATTGGATTCCGGCAAACAAGCGCTTGTGCTCGTCCCTGAAATTGGACTCACACCACAATTTATCGATCTCATTAAAGATAGATTTGGAGAAAAAATAGTTGTACTACACTCTGGCCTATCTGAAGGTGAGAGATTGCTTGGCTGGCTCAAGGCGCGCGATGGACAGGCGCCTGTTGTCTTGGGTACACGCTCCGCCATATGGACACCCATGCCCAATCTCGGCATGATTATCATTGATGAAGAACATGATCTCTCCTACAAGCAACAGGATGGCTTGCGTTATTCGGCAAGAGATCTCGCACTGATTCGGGGGCAAAGAGAACAAATTCCAGTGGTACTCGGCTCAGCAACACCTTCTATGGAATCCATGAAAAATGCCAGAGACGGACGTTATCAGGAGCTCCGATTATTAAAGCGTGTGAACGATTCAAGCTTGCCTGATATCCAGATTCATGATGTCAGAAACGACAAAATGCATGGGGCTATATCTCAATATTTACTGAATAATATCAAGCAGTGCCTGAAAAACAGACAGCAGGTATTATTGTTTCTTAATCGTCGTGGCTATGCCCCGGTCATGATGTGTCATGATTGTGGTTTTATATTGCAGTGCCCTCGTTGTAATGTTTACATGACTTTTCATAAACACAAAAACATGCTGTGTTGTCATCATTGTGATCATCATGAACGTTTACCTCAGAAGTGCCCGGATTGTTCGAGCCATCAATTTTTTGAGCTTGGACATGGCACGGAAAGATTAGAAGAAACTTTGGCAGACCTTCTACCAGAAATAAAAATCTTGAGAATCGACCGAGACAGTACGAGACGTAAAGGTGCCATGCAAAAAATGCTGAAGGATATTCATGCAGGTGATGCAGACATCCTTATTGGCACGCAGATGCTAGCCAAGGGACATCATTTCCCAAATGTCACACTGGTCGGAATTATTGATGCCGACAGGGGATTATTCAGTGTAGATTATCGGGCAAGTGAACGAATGGCGCAGATATTGATGCAAGTCAGTGGCCGAGCAGGGCGTGGCGACCGCCCGGGTACCGTGATAGTTCAAACCCATCACCCGGATCACCCATTGTTAAATGAATTAGCCAGCCACAACTACGAGCAGACCACACAACTACTGCTTGAAGAACGGCAACAGGCTCAACTTCCACCATTCTCCTATCAGGCCTTGCTTCGCGCAGAATCAAATAAGCAGCAAGTCGCAGTTAAATTCCTCAATATTGCCAGGACAAAGTTACAAGCACTTACTGATGGAAAACTGGATACTTATGGGCCCGTTTCAGCGCCCATGGAAAAACGTGCGGGACGGTATCGATTTCAACTCCTTATTCAATCCGGGAGCAGACAGACAATGAAAAGATTTTTAACTCCCTGGGTAGAGTGTCTTGGGAATCTACCTGAGTCACGCAAAGTGCGATGGTCGCTGGATGTTGATCCTCAAGACATGTTTTGAGCTCGTAATATTGAGCTTTGGATATTGACCAAGGGATATCCTGTATAATGAACACAGCGTTTGAACTCCAATCTGAGTGCGGTATCAAAGTAGGTAAAGACCAGATATTAAAGAATTCCAAATCAGAGGAATATTGATATGCACACCAGGAATGTTTTTATCTCACTTGTTTTACTGACGGGGACTTTTTCACCTCTGCAAGGATCCGCTCATGAAACGGCTATCAGTAAAGAGATCGACTCAGTCGAGGTTGTTCATAATGGTCGGAATGTGACCATCATGCGCAATCAGGACACAGCTAATACTGTCCACCCGACCTATGCAAAAACTTCACGAAAGTGCCCGCCATTTTGTATCCAACCAGCAAACCTCGCTGTGGGCGTCGAGACAATTGCTGAACTGGAAATGCTGGACTATTTGAAACGCTCAAGCGGAGGCGACCAAACCATACTCGTTATCGATTCACGCACACCCGATTGGGTCAAGAATGGCACCATCCCGGGTAGCATCAATATCCCCTGGACCAAACTAAAACAGGGTGCAGGTGCAGATCCTTTCAGCATTGCTGATATCCTGGAAAAACAGTTTGGCGCGCAATCATTAGAAGGTCTGTGGGATTTTTCCAATGCCAAGACCTTAGTGCTTTTCTGTAATGGTATGTGGTGTGGGCAATCCCCATCCAATATAAAAACATTGCTCAGATTTGGCTACCCGGCACATAAATTAAAATGGTATCGGGGAGGGATGCAAAACTGGCATAATCTTGGCCTGACCGTCGTCAAATAGATAACGACTAGTCATTAACTTACTGATAAACAATAAATCATCTTCTACTCCCCGGAAGCTCGCGTTACAATGCGCGGTTTTCTACAAGGGTAAACGTTTGAAACAAGAATTGCAGCAACTTCTGACAGGTGCCATTTTAATCGTTCAGCAGAAAATGAACCTGTCATTTTCTGCTATTGATGATATTCAGATAGAAAGAACTCGTGATCAGGCTCATGGTGATTTTGCCTGCAACATTGCAATGGTCCTCGCCAAACAGGCGAATATAAATCCAAGACAATTGGCATCTTCTATCGTTGAAAATTTACCTGACTCGGAAATTATTGATCGTGTCGAAATTGCAGGCCCTGGTTTTATTAATTTTTTTCTCAACAAACAATCTCTTCTGAATGTAATTACCAAAATCCTGCAAGCCGGTGAAAATTACGGTCGATCAGAATTTGGTTCAGGGGAAACCATACTGGTTGAATTCGTTTCCGCCAACCCAACAGGGCCCCTACATATTGGTCATGGACGTGGTGCAGCTTATGGTGCAGTTGTTTCCGATTTGCTTGAGGCAATCGGGTATAAAGTGGACAGGGAATACTATGTCAATGATGCTGGACGGCAGATGGATATCCTTACCATCAGTATCTGGCTCCGATATCTTCAGCGATGCGGCATCAAGATTGGTTTCCCGGAAAATGCATATCAGGGTGATTATATCCTTGAGATTGCAGACAAAATGTTTAGCGACAAACAACAAGCGCTTAGCTGTAAAATGGATCCCCCCAGAGATATCCTTAAGGGGTGTGAGGAGACAGACGATCCCGAAACAAAGATGGATCAGCTAATAGCCATTTCGAAATCAACACTTGGAAGTGAAAATTATCAGTCAATACTGGATTTGGGGCTAAATGAGATTCTCGATGTGATTCGTAAAGATTTAGCTGATTTTGGTGTGGTATTCGACCGTTGGTTTTTTGAGCGGACACTATCGGATGATAAGAAAATTCAAAAGTGTATCGATAGGCTAAAAGAAAGCAATTTTGTGTATGAAGAAAATGGCGCCCTATGGTTTCGTTCAACAGCTTTTGGTGATAAAAAAGACCGGGTTATCACACGTGAAAATGGACAAACAACTTATTTTGCATCTGATATCGCCTACCATTTAGAAAAATTCTCACGAGGCTATGACAGGGCCATCAATATCTGGGGAGCAGATCACCATGGCTATATCGCCAGGGTCAAAGCGGCCCTTTCGGCGCTTAATGAGAACCCTGATGCACTAGAAATACTCCTGGTCCAGTTTGCAACGCTTTACCGAGGCACCGAAAAACTACAAATGTCTACTCGTTCCGGGCAATTTGTCACCTTGAAGGAATTACGTGATGAAGTAGGTAAAGATGCGACGCGTTTTTTCTACATCATGCGTAAGAGCGAACAACATCTTGATTTTGACCTGGAATTGGCGAAATCAAAATCCAACGAGAATCCTGTGTACTACATTCAGTATGCACACGCCAGAATCTGTAGTGTACTGAAACAAGTGGAAGAAAAAGGATTGTCATACAATGTCGCTGTCGGAAATAAAAACCTACATACCTTGACCGAGCCATCCGAAGAAAAACTCATTACAGCATTATCCCGTTATCCGGAAATTGTACAGGCCGCTGCAAAAGAATATGAACCTCATCAACTCGCTTATTACCTTAAAGATCTTGCAAATGAGTTTCATAGCTATTACAACTCTTGTCAGTTCATTGTTGATTCTGCAGAGTTAAGAAACGCGCGTCTTAATCTTATCTGTGCTAGTAAACAAGTCATTGCTAACGGGCTTGGTATTTTAGGTGTTTCTGCACCAGAACAAATGTAACAAAAAAAATGTAGAAAATGCCCAAAGATTATAAAAACATCAAATCAGTCAAGAAGAAATCTGCTAGAAATTCTAAGTACCTGAAATCATTTTTTGCTGGCCTAACAGTCGGGCTTTGTGTCGCAATTATTGTTTATTTTTATCAACATGATGTCGCGCAACAAACGCAGATTATACAACCGCAAGTTACCGTCGCAAAACCCGCGTCGGAATTAAGCCAGAATGATGATACACCCCCACCAACATTTGATTTCTATCAAATTCTCCCCAACATGGAAGTTAACGTCTCTGAATGGGAAGCCGAAGATGATGGAGATATTGAAGAACAAGCTGACCTTGGCAACGAAAATATAGGAATCTACATCCTTCAGATCGGTTCATTCAAACAATTTGACGCTGCTGACGAAGTCAAGGCGAAACTTGCTTTTATGGGTATATCAGCAGAAATACAGCGTGTCGTCATCAATGGCAAAGGTATCAGACACCGGGTAAGAGTAGGTCCTTATGCAGATTCAGAAAAACTTTCGAGGATACGTCGCCAGCTCACTGAAAATAATCTAAGTTATATGCTATTAAAGCTGCAAAGTGAAAACTAGACCACACTTGCATCTCTGCGGTTAAAAATGAGAAAAATCCAATGTGATTGATGCCCCGAAATAGTCTCGCCTCAATCCAGCCAATATTCATTAAATGTGATGTAGTTCACATAACCCCACTATTTCTACGTGTTTATAATGGAGCGGGTGATGGGAATCGAACCCACGTATTCAGCTTGGGAAGCTGATGTTCTACCATTGAACTACACCCGCAAGAAATTAGATTAATTCTATCTGTATTAATGGTTCAGGGAAACTATCCAAAGCAGTGTGCTCTCTATCATTTTTTGGTGTAATATTTACCCTGGATATCAAATAGCAGAACGCATTGATAGTAGATATTTCTTTAATTTTAATAATATAATCAGTCTGTTAGTGATTTTTTTAGATCATGGTCAGAGTGTATTCGAATAATAGCTTGAAGAGGATTAAAGGCTAAACCTATGGGGAGCACGAGACCAACGGTTATTGGCGTAGACAACAGTCCGTCAATGAAAAAATTACTCGAAAGAAGCACGAAAGATCTGGATATTGATTTGACTGTGTTTACTTCCGCTGAAGAGGCATGGCCATACTTGCAGGCAAACACGCCAAATTTAATCATTGTAAGTATCCTATTGCCCGATAAGAATGGCCTGTCACTGTTAAGGGACCTGAGACAGCTACCAGCTCACCGGGAAACACAGGCAATTATTGTAAGTTCGAAGGATTATGCTCAGGATCGAATGGTTGCCAAAGATCTAGGTGTCCTGGAGTTTATCCCCAAGCCCATGTCTCTGCAGACAATTACAGATGTTGTAGTAAAATACACCCACGCAAGTTTGAAAAGCGACAGTAAATAAGCAAAAAAACATAATCAGATGAGTAATGCACAACTCCGATTTTGGGGTGTTCGTGGTTCTTATGCGGCACCTTTTTCCAGCCACCTCGGTGTCGGCGGCAATACCTCGTGCGTGGAAATCAGGGTGGATGATCACCTGCTGATCTGTGATGCTGGTACCGGCATCATCCCGCTTGGGAACAAATTAATGCAGCAGGATCAAATACGGGAAATATTTGTCATTTTGACTCATTATCACTGGGACCATGTTTGTGGTTTACCTTTCTTTGTCCCTGCTTTTATGCCTGACTGGAAGATCGATTTTTTCGGTCCAGGTGATGGCCCGGAATTAATAGAGGAACATATCTCTGCACAAATGCAAGCACCCTATTTCCCTGTGGGTACGGAAACCTGGCTGGCAGAGACAAATTATCTCGAGCCGCAAAGCGATGGTTTCCAGTGCGGGCCCATGAAAATCAGCTTTTCAAACGTGCATCATCCGGGCATTACTTTTGGTTACAAGATTGAAGTCAATGGCAAGACTATTGTTTATGCATCAGACAATGAATGTAAGTTTATTGAGAAATCAATCAAGCGTAGAACTGATGAGTTCACTGAAGAGGAACATGAACTAATAGAAGAAATGGTCCATGAAGAGCATCAGTCAGAATTAAACCTATTCAAAGATGCAGATATCCTTATTCACGATGCCCAATATACACCCGATGATTATGAGAAAAAACACGGATGGGGCCACTCTTGTTACGTTGACGCGATCGATACTGCTATCGACGCCAATGTAAAAGAGCTTTACCTGTTTCATCATGATCCGAACTATGACGATGTCGCTATGGAAGCAATCCAAAAACATTCTAATGAGATCATCAAGGAAAAAGGTTCATCGCTTGTCTGTCACATCGCTAAAGAAGGCATGACAATAGATCTTTGAATATCCATTTTTAGGTGTAAGCCTTTCATCAATCATTTAGTAGCTATGCAAATCACCCTCAACGGAGAATCGCTTATCCTTGATAATCCACTGAATATTATTCAGTTACTCTCCAGGCTTGAACTCTCCGGCTGTCTCGCCGTAGAAGTAAACCAACAAATCATACCCCGCAGTTCATTTGCCGCTTATGAGATTCAGCCAGATGACAAAGTTGAAATCGTTGAGGCTATTGGTGGTGGCTAATGGAGTCCGTTATAAATAGTCTTAAAGATCCGGTTACCATTGCCGGAAAAGAGTACACCTCAAGGCTGCTGCTTGGCACAGGTAAATATAAGGATATGGAGGAGACCGGTCTTGCCATTAAAGCGAGCGGGGCACAAATAATTACCGTTGCCATTCGCAGAAGTAATATTGGTCAGAGGCCCGATGAACCGAATTTACTGGATGTCATCAGTCCGGAAAAATATACTATCCTGCCAAATACCGCCGGGTGTTACGATGCGGAATCTGCAATACGGACTTGCCGACTCGCGCGAGAATTACTTGGGGGACACAATCTCGTCAAACTTGAAGTGTTAGGTGATGAGAAAACATTGTTTCCTGATGTCCCCGCAACAATAGAAGCGGCAGAAATACTTATCAAAGAAGGTTTTGATGTCATGGTTTATACCAATGATGATCCCATTATGGCCCAACGATTTGAGGACATGGGCTGTGTCGCTGTCATGCCACTTGCCGCACCTATCGGTTCAGGACTTGGCATCAGAAACCCTTACAACATAAGGACTATTGTTGAGAATGCATCTGTCCCCATTCTGGTAGACGCTGGCGTTGGAACAGCCTCTGACGCTGCAATAGCTATGGAGCTTGGCTGTGATGGCGTTTTGATGAACACAGCTATTGCTGAGGCCAGAAATCCTGTGTTAATGGCAAGCGCAATGAAGAAAGCGATTGAGTCCGGGCGTGAAGCATTTCTTGCAGGCCGTATGCCGCGACGAGCATACGCCAGCGCTTCCTCTCCCATTGACGGGACATTTTTCTGATTTGTAAGTACCCTCTGACTTTCGCTCTCCGTTGTTATGACAACAGGTTCAAATCAGCATCGACCGATACGTAGTTATGTCCTGCGTGAAAGGCGAATGACATCAGCACAAAAAGATTTACTTGAAGTATCCTGGTCTTGTTACGGAATTGATTTTAGCCAGACACTGCTGGATCTGAATCAGGTATTTGGACGAACTGCACCCAGAATACTGGAAATTGGAACAGGGATGGGTGATGCCACCGTGCAAATGGCAAACAAACATAGGGAGAATGACTATCTGGCGGTTGAGGTACATCGCCCTGGTATCGGCAGTCTTATGCGAAGGATCGAAGAGGATAAACTTTCAAATATTCGAATTATCTCTTATGACATTGTGGATATTTTAAAATATCAACTCCCTGAAAATAGTATTGATTGCGTTTATATATTCTTTCCTGATCCCTGGCCCAAAAAAAAGCATCACAAGAGACGTTTAATCAGTTCGTCACTGATTCCCTTGATTAAAAAAGCTCTGAAAAAGCATGGTCGCCTGTTCATTGCAACCGACTGGGAAGATTATGCAAATCAGATCAGTGAAATTATCGATAGCGAGCCAGACATTATTAATCTCGCTGGCAGAAATCAATACTCGCCCCGGCCAAGATGGAGACCAATGACAAAATTTGAACAAAGAGGTCTAAACAAAGGGCATCGTATCTATGATTTTGCATTGGCTTTTAAGAAGTAATCACAACTTTCTTAATCCGTAAATATTTCCCTGAAATCTTTGATAGGGAAATAGTCTGTTGGTGATCGTTCTGGTAAATGACTATCCGGCCTGGCAATACTCAGTAAATAACGGATGCCGTAATCTTGCGCGGTCTGCAATACAGTCAAGTTATCATCGATAAATAAGGTCTTCTCTTGACTGAATTGAACAGTGTTGGAGAGTAATTCCCAAAATTTACTATGTTCTTTCGGGCTACCTAATTCATGTGCAGAAATAATAAAATCAAAATACTTTTTGATCCCCGTTTTTTCCAGTTTCACATCAAGAATCTTTTCTTGTGCATTGGTAACCAGAATAATCTCCTTGCCCATTTCATTCAGTTTGCATAATAATTCCACTGTATAAGGCCTTGTTTTTATTAAATGCTCTACATCTTGTTTGAGCCCGAAAACATCCAGATCCAGCTCATCAGACCAGTAATCCAGACAGTACCATGCTAACGTACCTTCCATGGATTTAAATCTTGGAATTAATGCTGCTTTCGCGGAATCAATATCCATATCATGTCGTTGGCCCCAACATTCTGGCAGGTATTCCTGCCAGAAATAGTTATCAAAATGGAGATCAAGCAAGGTGCCATCCAGGTCCAGCATGACCGTCTCAATTTTATCCCAGTTAATCATTTAATCATTATGTCCAGTTTGAATTCTCTATTATCCTAGAAACCGCAGTTGGACAGGTTTGAGGGTGCGTCAGTTTGGTGTGGATAGGTGGGGGAAAATCCGGGGCAATGACTCGCCATTGCTGAGGTTTTTAACCCGCCTAGGCGCACCCCAAAAATATTTATTGTGGCGTGCCATCGGCTCAGTAGTGCCTTCATCCTGTGGATGAACTCAAACAAAAGCCGTAATGTTATTGGTATCATCATGTTACTTGTTATTCGTAGCGGTTAACTGTGGTTTCTAGGATTATAATAACCAAGCAATAAGTCACTTAACAGCCGTAAAAAATAGAATGTAAATAAAATGGAAATAAATCAAAAACTCATAGAAGAAATTTGTCAGATTGCGAATCAAGCTGCAAATCGCATTCTCGAAATTTATGATACTGATTTCACAGTTGAAAGTAAGGAGGATCGTTCCCCTTTAACCGCTGCTGATCTGGCAGCGCATAATACCATCTGTAAGGCACTTGCAGAGCTAACACCTGAGATACCCGTTCTATCTGAAGAATCTACGGAACTGCCTTACTCTGAGCGTCGCCAGTGGTCACCTTACTGGCTGGTTGACCCATTAGACGGTACACGCGAATTTATCAAACGTAATGGTGAATTCACTGTGAATATCGCGCTCATTGAGGATCATCAGGCAAGATTGGGTGTCATCGTTGTTCCTGTTTCAGGCGTTTGTTACTACGCAGCGAAATCATTAGGGGCCTTTAAAATTAACGCGGATGGAATAACGGAATCGATAAAGGTAAAAAAATCCGAAAATAATAAGATAATACTCGCTGGCAGTCGCTCACATGGTGGCGAAAAACAACAGGCCTTTATTAACCGGCTGGGTGGCGCTGAAATTATTGCCATTGGCAGCTCTTTAAAATTTTGTCTGGTCGCAGAAGGAAAGGTAGATATCTACCCAAGATTCGGATTGACTTCTGAATGGGACACGGCTGCTGCACAGTGTATCGTTGAAGAAGCTGGGGGCTGCGTTGTAGATATGCATTTCAACCCGATCCGTTACAACACAAAAGAATCCCTGCTTAACCCCGAGTTTCTAGTGATTGCAGATCCATCTTTTAACTGGAGACAGTATCTCGACGAAATAAAGTAAAGATGAAACCAAATAGTACTACCTACACTTCATCTGGAAGATCTTCGGGTAATGAATAAGCAGAAACGACATCTATATTAGACATATAAATTAATCCACCATGGGGCTTGTTTATCCTGGCCTCATCATAGATAAATCCAAAAATTTCATCCGCATCTTCACTGGAAACTGTTACGGTTAAAATCTCTTTTTCTGTTTGCTCACCAACACCTCTATATGCCAGCGGTGTTAACTTTCCCAGTCCTCTTGCTGTTTTAACATTGGCAGTAACAATACCCTTTTCTTCCTTGAGTGATTTTTCAACATCAAAACAGATACCTTTTGGCAATATACAAGTAATTAATTTTTGATTGTTGATAAACATTACTGATTGCTCACTGCAGCCGATTTGGCACCAGCTTCTTC
Source organism: Gammaproteobacteria bacterium (assembly GCA_004356415.1). Lineage (GTDB taxonomy): Bacteria > Pseudomonadota > Gammaproteobacteria > Eutrophobiales > Eutrophobiaceae > SMWN01. The sequence continues at coordinate 166 of SMWN01000091.1, read as the reverse complement.
TTTTTCCAGTTTCTCGGCAATTTCTTGAGGTACGTATGTCGCCGCTTTATCCAGGGGTGTTAAATATATCAACCCCATTCCCGGTGTATCAAGATTTCCAGCGATATACATTCTTTCAAAAATTCTATCTGCCTGATCTTTCGCGACCACAATATTTATTACTTCT
>SMWN01000090.1 GCA_004356415.1 Gammaproteobacteria bacterium | reverse complement strand
TAATAAATAATGGCTGCTTGTTGGATGCCATACAATAGAGGATTCTAATATTTTATAGTATTTGATATATAGTGGTTACTATGGGTAAAAAAGAAGAACGGCAAAAAATAGCAGCTGGATTAGCAAGAAAAGAACAAAGAGAAAAAGACGACCGTCAGGAAAAACGAGAAGATGAGTCTTTACACTTGGCAACCAAGGCAAATGTTATTGCATACTACGCAATGTTATTATCAGCTGTAGCAGTGATAATAGCTGTAGGTGTGGCATGGGTTTCAGTTGGCGAGTTATTATTGAAGATGATCTCGCCTTACTTATAAATAAATAAGGAAACTTATTAATGAAGTAATAGTAAGTATTGCCCTAGCTGGTTTATATCCAACCGGGGCAAGATATGAAGGTCGTTTATTTGTATTCCACTGAATCAGGGAACACAGTGTGATTATTCCCATTCTATGGGGGACTCATGGGGAATTTACTACAATATCTGGCAATAATCAGCTACAAATAACAATACAAATTTTCTCTAACCAACTAATTTTATTGTTGTTATATATGTAACTTAATGTTATTTATTGGATTAATCTGATTCGAAATCTGCTATACCTTTAGAGGTATCGAGGGTTCGAATCCCTTCCTTTCCGCCATAATCGTTGATTGTTCTGAACGTCTGCTTTCCAGCGAAAGCGGACGTTCAGAGGTAAGTAATGATAGGAAACTAGCGACCCATTGCGGTCATTCATGTGATGTGACATATCACCATAATAGTTCTGAAACAGTCTGAGCTTGAACAAACAATGAGGAAAGGAATATATGGAATCACAAGAAAATAGATTTCCTAATAATATCCTTTAAGGACATATATTGATTTACAAAATCAGCGGTTCACTCACCAATAACGGTTAGATTCTGGTATTAATATAATGTCATTTATATATAAGGGTCGATTATGCGAATAACCATTCAAGCTAATATATTCATAAAACCATCTATATAACTGACTATGGCACTTAAATGGTCCTGCTGTTGGTATATTATCTTCCATACGATATTTAATCTTTCTAAAGCCAATATGAGATGTTATTTTCTCATCTCCTGAACGCATATTGATAAACCAACCTTCACTAGTATAAAAATGACGACATATTTTAGTTCTTAAATTCATTTTATTTTTACGCTCGCTTTCAACTTTATGTATAATAGACATTGATTGGACTGTTCCCGCGATAAGAATAATATTATGGATAGTATCCTCGTCAATATTTTTATTTTTCTGTAATTCTTTACAAAGTTTAATATACGAACCAAAATTACAGATAAACAATGCCGCTAGCATGTAAATCCAAAAATCAATCTTAACGACTTCACTATCAAGTGAAGATGAAGGGTCTACATTTTTATTCATGTTTGCAAATTTTGCTGTAACTTTCGCAAGAGCTATTGCCTTTTTATCTGTTGATTCCCCGATGATGTTCTCTATTTCCCGGGCAAAAGAGTAATTCCCGCTTACAAGTGCTGAAACAAGCATGACACAGTAAATCTGGCTTTGCCCCAGTTCGGTCTGATGATCAGCAGATAAAAAAGATGACAATCTGCTTTTTAAGTGATTCGCGTAACTGGGAAGGTTCAGCCGATCCATAATAAGTCTCCAGAAAATTATTAAACGATTTAACCGGGGGAAATTATCCCGGCCATGTATTTATTGAGGAAAGCTTAGAGGTGGAGTGTGATCAGACGATGGCTATTCTGTTAATATTTGTGTTGGGTTTATGATGATTTGTAAGCAACGTTCACAACTAGGACCATTCATATACACTGACCGCCTGGTTAGGGTTGATAACTGCCTGTCTTTACTTCTACCTGAACGTCCGCTTTCAGTATTAAGCAGACCTTCACCAACGTCTGCTATCCAGCGAAAGCGGACATTCGTGCTAAATTAGTTCATAGTTCAACACCCTAAAGAAAATAATTACAAAAGGGGCTTACCCATGAAATTAAATAAAAATATATACGCTTGTCTTGTTATCGCTTTGGGCTTGTTTTCGGTAAACAGCGTGGCAGAAAATGTTTGTAAAGGTTATGGCCCTCAAACACCCAGAGACATCAACAATTCGGCAGGAGAGAATAAGGCAGCCTTCTCTATTGCACCAAGCCATGAAGTGATGAACCTATGCAATATTCATTTCCACTCCAATGCGGAACACAAAGCGATGGACTTCTCAATCTATGTCGGAGATGGTGATGATGGATATGGCGGTGGTTATCAATGTAACAATACCAAGTCACTGACAGAAGCAGAGTTAAAAGTTCCAAAGGAAAATTACTGTAAAGGCATAAAACCAGGAGACACCATAGAGGTGCACTGGGTACATACCTCCTGTGATGTAAAGCCTGGTAAAGGTTTGGGCTCTTGTTTGTCAGATAACTGCGCTAACCCAAATTTGCGTGTAGAAACCCAGGTTTTTACCGTTGTCAATGACGAGTCAGCACTGAATTTTAATGATTTATCTTATGATGGCAACGTAGTGAATGGTTATCATCAAGCAAAGGCAATCCCAACAGATACTGGTACACCGGTTGAATTTTTAGGATCTACAACCGGGCCTAGCCACAGCGACAAAAAGTGTTCAGCACTGCAAGTTTCGTGGAGCGTTCGACCACTATGCGCCAATGTGGACATCAACAGCCTAAGTGAATGGTGTAAGGACAACGTTTTTGAAGAGAACTATGCACACGGTGTGAGAAAGCTCGTTACAAATCCTAAGCTCTTATCTGAAATCAAATAATACTTGAGCTTTATTGGGAACGTCCGCTTTCAGTATTAAGCGGACATTCAACGGGCACAGAAATATGTCGTTATGTAACGTCAAACTCTCGGAGATTTTTCAATTCTTTCAGCTTCGACTGTGCATTGGATTCAACCCAATCCCATCGCTTGTTGAGGATGGCGTCTAGCAATCTCGGAGGGTAAAGTACCCCCGTTTCAAAATCAGCAATACGTGCCTTCTCGCCAACGGAAACTAGATAAACTTCTTCTTCAGGACTCTTGCCTATGATTTTCATTCATTCACCACAAGGGAAGGTTACATACAAAAAACCTTTCAAGATGCAAAAAATAGACTTCATTTTGCTGCTATTTGAATATTTCTTTATCAATCATTTCACCAATTTTATCTCCCGGTTTGACGCGACCTTGATACTGCAAGTACCGACCGCCCGAATATTCGCCAATAGTAGGCGATTCTGTCCAAGTCCATAAGTCACCAGTATTTGTATCAATAATGAAAACTTTATCACTACCACTAGTATATGTTGGTGGAATAGGAAATGCTTGATATCTACCATCTTCAGCAATACATAGATTCGTGATTAATAAAAGCGTTGAGCAGACCATTGACTTTTTTAGCATGATTCTTCCCCCTATGAACTAAGCATACCCCTGAAAACGGTATTTCCACGTAATACTTGCGAATTTTGCTTAAGCACTATAATTCACGCCTATTTCTTGCGTAGTGGGACGTTTGTACAATATTTCGTATAGCGAGCCCCCGCTTTCAGTATAAAACGGACATTCAGTTAGAGACATTGAATTGGCATTGTCCTACATATAATATTATCAAGCATTATCTAAACGACAAATTCATTCTTCTGTTAATAATTGCTTTGCTGGCGTCTGGTGAACGCGCTGAATAGAAAAATAACCAGCCATTAACACCAAAACGGGGACAATAAAAAGGCAAAGAATTGCTGTTTTTATATTAAATACATAATCGCCTTCTATAAAATAAGTTGAAATTATAAATCCAATAGATAAATTCAGAGAGTATGCAATCACACCCGAGATTAAACCAACAAAAATAAATTGAGAGCGAAATATTTTCTGTATAAATTCGCTCCTGGCACCCACTGCTTTAAATATAGCCACACTATAACTACGATAATGACGCAGAATCATTTCAATTGCGATAAACACAATGAGACTCGCAAATAAAGAAAAATAGAGTATGATCTCTACCGCCGTACTGATTTGCCGTATGATACCTCGAATACGGGTCAGCAAAAAATCAACATCAAAAAAAGTCACGCTTGGAAAATGTTGAACAAAAGTTGGCAATAATGTTCTTTGGGATTGCTTCAGGTGCATACTTGACAGATAAGTCAGCGGCAAGCCATCCAATGAACCGGGATAAAATATCATATAAAAATTAGGTGTAAATGACTCCCATTCCACGGATCGTAAACTCGTCACTAAGGCTTCTATTTTGTGTGTTTCAATTGTAAATTCCAGCGTATCTCCTAGATTAATTTTCAGGTTTTCTGCCACACCTTCTTCAACTGATACGGTTATTTGCTTCGGCCGGTCTTCAAGTTTGTGCCACTGACCTGAAATAATTTTATTATCCGGAGGTAATTCAAGACCCCATGATAAGGCCAGATCACGATTCAAAGATTCAACTTTCTTTACTTTTTCCTTACTGACATACTCGCGTACAGGCTCACCATTGATAGCGCTCAAACGCCCACGAACGATTGGATATAAGGGACTATGTGAAATATTATTTTGTTTCAGTTCGGCAAGAAAAGTCAGTTTATCTTCTGCAAACAGGTTAATAGCAAAAAAATTGGGTGCATTCTCCGGCACCTTGGATTGCCAGGAAGATACCAGATCATCACGCAAGGTTTGAATCAGGGCGAGAGAGAAAAATGTAATGGCTATCGCAATAATTTGTAAGCTCACCATGCGTCGGTTTGCACCGAGCATACGTGCACCTAGTTGTGTTGAAACAGCTTGCATTTCGCTTCGTATAATTATCCAATGAATAAGCAATTGTGTTAAACCGTAAGCCAGCAATATGAATGCACATAATCCTGCAATAATATAAAAACTGATTAAAACATTTTGTGTGCCAAGATAAACTATAATTGATAAACCAATTGCCATTGATGTAACAGTAAAAATAATTGGCTGCTCCTGTGCTTCAGCGTGATTCAACAAAAGCTTAGGTGGTGTCTTTAATAAATTATTCAAAAATGGCCAGGCAAAACTGACAACAACAATGAGTGCAGTAATGCTACTCAGTAGAAAAGGTTCCATACCGGGCGGCGGCAAACTGGAAGGAATGAGATCCCTCAAACTATTAAGAATGAAATAATGCGTAATACCACCCAAAAACATGCCAATCACAATTGCAATAAAACTATATATAAAAAATGGAAACAGGATTGCTCCATGTAATCGCTTGCCACGTAAACCAAGACAACGCAGTACAGCATATTGATATGTCATTTCATTGGCATATTGATAACTGGCCAAAGCAGCGCCCACAGCCCCCAATAAAATCGCAATGAGCGCCGTAACATGCAAAAAACGATAAGCTCGTTGTAAAGTGTTGGCCATCGCTTCATTGGTATCTTTAATGGTCTCAAACTTCTGGTTAGGTTGCAGGGTGGGCTCCAGATTTTGTTTTAAGTCTTCTAGTGCGCGTGTCTCGCCCGCAAATAAATAATGATACCGTAAACGACTGCCTGGCTGTATGACTTGAGTCGAAGCCACATCATCCCAATGCATCAGAATACGTGGCGTAAAACTGTAAAAATTACTGCCTCGATCCGGTTCGTAGATCACAATACGAGTAATCTTGAACGCACGCTCACCAACCGTCACATATTCACCTAGGGACAAGTCCAGCTCATTTATTATACGATCTTCTACCCATACTTCACCTGCCACCGGCCCATGCCCTATGGGGACTGCTTCACCATATAAAGTATTGCTGACTTGCAGCTGACCACGTAAGGGATAATTATCAGTAACAGCCTTGACGCTACTTAATATGAACGCTTCATTCGCATTGGCCATGGTTGGAAAGCGTAAGGTGATGGCTTGCTCTAATGAAGTTTGTTTAATAATGTCTAATTGTTGTGTTTGTAACTCGGTGGTGGAATCAAGTACCAAATCAGCTGCTAAAACTTCCTTCGACTGATTAATGAACAGTTTTTCTAATCGATCACCAAGCAAGGTAATACTGAAAGTCACAGCACATGCAATAGTAACAGCAACACAAAACAACCGGATCGCACCCAAACGCCATTGCCTTTTAATCAGTCGGTTATAAAAGGAGAACATGATTAAATCTGTTCGAGCTTACCTTGCGTCAATCGAAAGCATCGATCACAACGTCTGGTTAAGGATTCATCATGTGTGACCAGAATTAAGGTCGTTCCGTACTCCTGGTTAAGCTCGAATAAAAGTTCGATCATCTTTTTCCCTGTTTCTGTATCCAGGTTGCCAGTCGGTTCATCAGCAAGAAGTAAAGGTGGGTTGGTTGAGAACGCGCGGGCAATAGCAACACGTTGTTGCTCGCCTGCAGACAAGGTCGTTGGATAATGGCCTAAACGATGATCCATACCAACACGCACTAATAATTGCCTAGCAATCGTCTCTGCATCAACCATGTCTTTTATTTCTAATGGCAACATGACATTCTCAAGTGCAGTAAACCCTGGTAATAAATGAAAAGCTTGAAATACAAAACCGATATATTGACTACGTAACTCCGCGCGTGCATCTTCATCCATGTGATCTATGGTATGTCGGAACAATTGAATGCTACCAGCGGTCGAAACATCAAGGCCAGCGATTAAACTGAGCAAGGTTGTTTTACCAGAACCGGATTTACCGATCACAGCAATGGCCTCGCCCGCGTTTACTTCAAGGTCAATATTCTCGAGAATAGAAATCGGACCTTCTGTAGACTTAACTGTTTTAATAACCTGACGACAGGTAACTATTTGAGAATTTGAAATGATTTTATCCCGTGTTTATATTTTATCGTTTATTATCTTTGCAACACCATCCGCTGTAAATGCAAATACCATACTTATTATGGGTGATAGCCTGAGCGCAGCTTATGGTATCGAATTAAAACAAGGTTGGGTCAATTTGTTGCAAAACAAGCTCAAGCTGGAGCAAACAGGGAAAAAAAAGTGGCATGTCATCAATGCCTCTGTCAGCGGAGAGACTACTACCGGCGCATTGGCTAGGCTACCCGATTTATTAGACAAACATAAACCGCAATTCTGCATCATTGAACTTGGGGCGAATGATGGACTAAGAGGAATGCCGCTCAACTATATGCGGGAAAACCTGAATGAAATGATCGCTCAGTGCAAGCAATATGGACAGCTGCTGTTAATAGGAATGCAACTACCTCCAAATTACGGAAAGAAATACACCGAAGAATTCAGGCAAATCTTTGAACTTGTTTCAAAAAATAACGAAGTAGCCCTCTTACCTTTCCTGCTTGGGGGTTTTTCAAAGGAAAGTAAATACTTTCAAGCCGATGGCTTCCATCCAACAGCAGAGGCACAGGAAAAAATACTAGCTAATGTTTGGCCTGTACTTTCACCATTACTACATAAATAAAGAAAAATATTTCCAGAAAATAAAAAAGGGGCAACAGAAAGGCAAAAATAGACAATGATCATAATTTGGATGATGTGGAAATTATTATTAAAAAACATAAAGTTATAATTGAGTTTGATGGGTCATATTGGCACAAAGATAAAGCTGATCAAGATTTAGTGAAGACAAAAATATTAGCCAATGCAGGTTGTCATGTAATCAGGGTTAGGGAAAGGTCGCCTAAAAAGGTTACCCCAGATGACATCGGGTTTCAGCAAGGGCCAAGCAGATGCGAACCGTGACCAGGCACACCCGTTCCCCTTGATTAGAAAGCCCTACTCCATCAACAAGCTTGCTAAGCAAATTAGAACTACACTAACAGGCTGATCATGGAATAGACCAGATGGAATTCAGAACAAAATTACAATTAGGTGATGGAGTAATCCTGACGCTCATGATCGTCATTGCCACCATTGTGTACTTCAGCATAAATACTCTTATCGAGACGTCAAAGTGGGTCACAGAATCATAATTTTTCATTAAGGGTCATTTTCGAGAAAGTTGCCGAAAAGACAAAAGAACTAAGCATGTTAGGACCAGGGAATACCTGACAGAACAGGAAATAGAAATGCTCATGGATGCTGCTAGGAAAACAGGCCGGCATGGCCATCGTGATGCGACACTTATACTGCTGGCTTACCGTCATGGTCTTCGAGTATCTGAACTGGTGAGTCTAAGATGGGATCAAGTTGATTTAAAACAGGGGCTACTGCATGTTAACCGTGTAAAAAACGGAACAGCATCAACTCACCCCATCAGAGGACTTGAAATCCGGGCATTAAGAAGGTTGCAGCGAAAATACCCTGATACGCCATATGTCTTCATCACGGAGCGAAAAGGACCGTTAACAACCTCAACTGTTGGAAAATTGGTGGCTAGGGCTGGACAGAAGTCTGACATTACATTTCCTATTCATCCACATATGCTGCGGCATGCTTGTGGCTTCAAATTGGCGAATGATGGTCAAGACACCCGTGCTGTGCAACATTATTTGGGGCATAAAAATATTCAACACACTGTACGTTATACTGAACTATCATCAGAACGATTTAATGAATTTTGGAAAGACTAAATGATAAATTCATGTCTAGTACTAAAAGCTGCCCAATTT
>SMWN01000089.1 GCA_004356415.1 Gammaproteobacteria bacterium | reverse complement strand
CGGATATCATGGACCAGTGGATCAATGCCGAGATATTCCAATGACTCGAGATAAAGCGCCTGAATCTCATCGGGGGAAGGTTTTAACAGGACCTGAAATTGATAATAGTGTTGTAAGCGATTGGGGTTCTCTCCATAGCGTCCGTCAGTGGGTCTGCGAGAAGGTTGTACGAAGGCTGTACGCCATGGTTCTGGTCCAATGGCACGTAAGAAAGTTGAGGGATGAAATGTCCCCGCTCCCATCTCTATGCTGTAGGGTTGTTCAATAATACAACCTTGATCTGCCCAGAAATGTTGCAGTTGGGAGATAATATCTTGAAATGTCAGCAAATTGTTTTTACTTGTTTTTGTCACGGTAAAATCCGCTTATTCTGAGTTATATACCCAAACTACCTGGAAATGCAGGATTCAGAGTTCAGCTAGAAAGTCAGAGCAGGGCGCAACTTGCAGTGAATGACTAGTCCTTCACAAGCGTTGTAACGCGGCACTGGCTTTCTAGCTGAACTTCCGCAGGGCAAGACTAGAAGCAACCATCTTCTTCGTTATAAAGCCTTGAACCAGGCAGAAAATTGCTCCTGCATTTTCTGCATACAATCCATCCATGGATATAAATGACTAGTTCTTCGGTTTCATGCCTTAAATATAGTTGCTTCTCATTTTGCTGAAACCTACATTTCCAGGTAGTTTGGGTATCATCACGCGGGGCAGTATAGCTTGAACATCTAATGCTTGCAGTCTATTACTTCAGGCGATGGATTTGAATCATCCCTGAACTATCCTCTAAATTATTTTGGGGACTGACCAACGTGAATATCCAGCGTCTCAAACTTGAAACCAGGGATTTCATAGACCCAGTTGCTTAGATATTCATTCCAGAGTCGACTTTCCTCTTCGACACTGAGGGTTCCCGAATTACTGCTTGTCATTTTTTCACCGCCAGAATCTGTACGTTTGGTGGACTCTGTATTTGATGTAACCGTTGAGAATAAAAAATGGGCAAAGGCTTTTTCTTCACCATTTTCTTCTATAAGAAAACTTTTGACGATGATGACCAATCCGTTAAATGTTGTAAATGTCGTGAGAGTGGCGCCATCGGGAAACTCGAAACTGTCGGTTGCATGAACCCCATCGACACGCATGTCTTCAAAAAAAGTGGCTAATCTATTCAGCAGGACGGAGGGTGAGGCTGTTTTGCCTTCCACTAACTTGAACTCAGTTTCACCTTCGGATGGTTTATTAATTTTTAGGTGGTCACCATTACTTTTTACGATATTAACGTCCTGTATACGTGTAGCAGGGATATGGATAACATGACGTTCATACCAGTCAGTATTGTGTGATTTAATCTGCAGGTAACCTTCTACCAGTAGCGCATTCTTTGCATCTGGTTTACGGACATAAAGATTTGGCCGGCTTTTCCCTGCACTGCTTTTTCGCGTTTTGCCGATAATAAGTGAAGCCAGCATTGTGCCAGATTTATCCTTGAGTATCAGCAATTGTGAAGTTGAGTTTTTGACCCCAGAATCTCCAATGCTAAGACCTTCAACGCCCAGTTCCGGATAAAGTTTTGGCTTGTCTGTTTTTGTAGCCAGTATCTTGAGTTCAGACAGGCTGATGACGGTATCTTTAATCTTGTCAAATTGTGCAGGGTAGTTGTCTGCACTTTGTAATACCCATAGATTATCCTGCTTTTGTAGGATGACAGTGCGGTCTTCACTGGTTATTTCTATGCGGGCCACATCATTGATCTTGCCAGCGAGTTCCGGGAATAGTGTTTCTTTTTCGATTTTTGTTTGCGGCGCACGGGAATGAGTAAACAGTCCTGCTGCAACAATGGCAACAATTGTCATTGCAGAAAGAACCAGTAACTGTTGACGCTTCATGAGTATCAAATCTGCTATTACTAATTGTGACGAGTGACGCGATAAACACCTGTGCCAATAGAAATCAGAATAATTAATAAGGGCAGTAGTGCAATATTAAAGAAACGTAATTTGGCACCAAGCGATTCAATGTTTTTCTTTAGGTCATGCTGAACAGCACGTAATTGTTTGCGGGTCTCAATACGTTGTGCTTGAAATTTTTCAATTTCCGCGCTTTGTTCCGGCGTGAGTAACAACGCACCTTCTCCAGCTTCTGTTCCTGTGCCTTGTTCCTGTTGTAGTGCCCGTATTTTTTGTTCGGCCTCTTCCAGGGTTGCCATGAGATTTTGTTCGCGTTCGCGATACTCCAGTTCCGCCTGGCGGCGGATGGTTTCGACTCTTTCAAACGGGCGGGTGAATTCTCCCCTGGTCCTCAGACTGGCCAGGTCATTACCGCCTGCCAGGTTTTCCAGTGCATTGATGACAAAGTCACCGTTGTTTGCAATCGGTTGCGGTAGGCTCATACCGAAATAAGGCTTGTTTCTTATCCAGAACATATCATTAAGAATGTCAGTATCGGCAATAACAATCACGTTGATATCCCCTTCACTGATAAGCGATCCACCATTATTATCTTTACGATACCCTTCATCATCGAGCAAGCCCTCCGGGAAGGCTGATTTTGCATGGCCCTGAATACGTGCTGCAATGACTTGCTTCTTCTCTTCTGACTTGAAATTATCAAGAATGATCTTTGGGTCGCGCTGAATAAAAAGGAAATCCCGATCCAGTTGCATGGACTGTTTGGTGGATTCAATCAACGGTGTAAATTGAGTGGTACTGCCTTCGTTCTTCTCAATTATTCCAGCCGTACCCATGTGGATCACATTGAGCTGGCTTGTTGCAAAATCGTTCTGATTGAAACTTTCTTTGGCCAGTCTTAGCCAGGGAAGGTAGGTAACTTCCTGTGGGCCTGTGGCGCTACGGGTTTGAACATGCATAGCCGCATTAATATCACCGACAATTTTCTGGTCGAGTACAGTGATGCCCCATTGCTCTGTTAATTTGTTCAGATCTGAGTCCAGGTCAGGCAGCACTGAGCTATCTGGATCCGCAGGTATGCTACGATCGCCTTCAGCCAAAGGATCGACAAAAATCATTGCCTTACCACCGTTGAGTACATATTGATCGATGGCAAACAGTGTTTCATCTTTCAGGTCTTTTGGATGGATGATCATCAACACATCAAGGCCATCAAGATTTCTGGTGTTGGTTCCCAGATCGCGTACTTCAAAAAACTCTTCAATCATATCGGTAATGGTCCACCTGGGCAGCTTCTGTTTTTCATCACCATAAATGGGTAATGAACTGATGATGCCGATGACTCTTTTCTCAGGATAGGCGAGGTTATAAAGGAGCTTGGTAATATCATATTCCAGTGCTGACTCCTTGCCGGAATGGAAAAAAGGAATTATCTTTTCATCGTCCGTCGAATTGGTGCCCAGCAGGCCAAAATAGGCACGGTCACCCGCATTGTTCAGCGGCACACTGTGCATGCCACTGGCGACAGCCTGATCCTCTTCTTCCGAGAAAACTTCAGGGTCAATGATATTCAATTCCAGCATGCCATTTGAATGTGCTTCGTATTCCAGCAACATGTCACGTACCCTGACACCGTAATTCATCAAGGCAGGGTTCCCAATCATGGCTTTCTGCGAGAAATAGAAATCCAGTCTTACCGGTTCCTCAAGCGTGTGCAAAATATTCAATGTGCCTTCAGAGAGGGTAAATAATTTATTTTCTGTCAGGTCGAGACGCCAACTAGTGAGCGTCGCATTAGCCAGAATGATAATGGCAACAAACAGGGCGGCTGCCAACGCAAGGCCTGTTGTTGAGGTAATGTTTTTATTCATTTTCTAAATTCCTCAATTGGCTTTCATTGCATCAATAACAACGACGTTGGCGTAAAGCCAGAAGCTGATCAGTGCTGCGAAGTAGATAATGTCACGTAGGTCGATCACTCCTTTTTTAATTGATTCAAAATGGGTGAGAAAGCTGAAGGACGCAATCGCATCAACCACAGCTTGTGGTGTCCAGCCACTGAAAAAATCCAGTACCAATGGAAAACCACTCAATAAAAATAGGAAGGAAATGACCAGACTGATGACAAAAGCAATCACCTGGCTTTTGCTAATCGCAGAGACACAGGAACCTATTGCCAGAAAACCACCGGCCATGAGCAGACTGCCAATATAGCTGGCCAGAATCACCGTGTTATCCGGGGTGCCAAGATAATTGACAGTGATCCACATGGGAAAGGTCAGCACTAGAGCGACTGAAGTGAAACACCATGCCGCGAGGAATTTACCAATTACTGCATGATGAATCGGGATGGGTAGGGTCATCAATAATTCAATGGTGCCTGACTTTCTTTCTTCCGACCAAAGACGCATGGCAATGGCTGGGATCAGGAATAGGTACAGCCAGGGATGAAAGCGGAAGAAAGGTTCCAGATCAGCCTGGTTCCTTTCATAGAAAGCGCCAATGTAGAATGTAAATACGCCTGTCAGGAAAAGAAAAATGACGATAAAAACGTATGCTACGGGGGTAGAAAAATATCCGGAAAATTCTCGTTTAAAGATAGCACTAATGTTATTCATGACTGTGCCACCTCACCTTTTTCTGCATAAAAATCTGTCGTGATTTGACGAAAGACATCGTCCATACGACCAGTGACCGATTTGGCTAACAATTCCTTAGGTGTGCCATCAAAGAGGAGTTGGCCTGAGGCAATAATAATTGCGCGCGTACAGATGGCATCGACTTCTTCCATTATGTGTGTGGATATAATAATGGCTTTATGTGCCACCATTTCCTTGATGAGGGTACGCACTTCATGCTTTTGATTTGGGTCAAGACCATCTGTGGGCTCATCCATAATCAACACTTCAGGATCGTGCATCAACGCCTGAGCAACCCCCACACGTCGTTTAAACCCTTTGGATAAAGTATCAATCGTTTGATTGCGCACCGTTTCGAGATTGATTTTTTTGATGATTGCATCAACACGATTTTGTTTGTCTTGGCCCTTCAGTCCACGGATATCAGCAATAAAATCGAGAAAGCCTTTTACCGTCATTTCGCCATAAGAGGGTGCGCCTTCAGGCAGGTAACCAATTTTTTCTTTGACCGCGATGGGATCTTCAAGAACGTCATGGCCACATACGGTGACAGTGCCAGATGTAGGCTCCAGAAAACCCGTGATCATTTTCATGGTGGTGGTTTTACCTGCCCCATTGGGACCAAGAAAACCCAGTATCTCGCCCTTTTTGACGGAGAATGAAAGGTTCCTCACGGCATGTATAGCACCGAATTTTTTGTCGAGGGACTTCACCTCGATGAGTGTCTGTTGCGTATTCTCAGTCAAGCTATTTACCTGTTTGTCTGTATTAAAGTTGGGATTAAATCAATTAGTCACAATGGTTGAACTTGTGTCAGGCGCGACCATTGTGCATAAAAAATGTGCATCGTCAATCAGTCGTTGATTGCATCCTGACTACGTATTGACCGTGCGATGATGGTTGAGTTCTTGATTTTGCTCACATTAACCCTAAATTAGCCTTGTGGATTAATCAGGCGGCCCAGCCAGTTGCTTCTTTTTCAGGCGAAATAGAGCGGAGATATCTTCGTCACCATAACCTTCATCCATCAGTCGTTGATAATGTATCAGTGTCATCTCAATCATGGGCAGGCTTGCATCACAAGTGTTCTTCAGCATGGACTGACAGATCCCCAGATCCTTATGATGCAGCGTCAGTTTAAATCCGGGTGCGTAACTGTCTGCCAGCATGGTTTTTCCCCGGTGATCGAGAAACCAGTTACCTGCAGCGCCCGACGCGACAATGTCAACCACCCTGTCCATAGCAAGCCCCATGACTTCACCGAAAGCCAATGCTTCAGTCACCGCTTGATTAATGCCTGCCGCCATCAGTTGATTCACTGCCTTGCATGCCTGTCCACTGCCCGTCGGGCCAATGTAGGCAATATTAGCCGCAATTGCTTCAAGGGTAGGCCGTGCGCGATCAAGTGCGGACTTATCGCCCCCGACCATCATCGCCAGCAAACCATTTTTTGCACCTTCCACACCGCCTGAGACCGGACAGTCGAGCAAATGCGCGCCTTGCTTGAGTAATATTTCAGCAGCCTTTTTTGCGGTGTCTGCAGCGACAGTAGACGTGTCTATAACAATGGTTCCCGGTTTGATGTTGGTAGAAATGCGTTCGATGACGCTCAGTACATCCTCGTCACGAGAGACGCAGGTAATAATTAGCTCGCATTCTTTGGCCAGTTGTTCAGGAGAGTTCGCAATTTCAACACCGGTTTTTTTAGCAATGGTCTCGGCCTTTTCCCGGGAACGATTCCATATTCGATGTAGTGAACCTGCCTTGTGAAAGTTGATCGCCATATAAGCGCCCATGGCACCTAAACCAATAACACCTGTTTGCATTTTTTATTTCTCCTAAGTATTCCGTCGAACTGGTAAACACTTATTGATTAAAGTGATCTGCAATGATGCTGGCGATACAGGCAGTAAGTTTTTTGGCCATGGGGATATGCAGGAACTCATTAGGTCCATGGGCATTGGAACCGGGGCCAAGTACACCAGTAATTAAAAATTGTGCATCGGGAAATTTTTCCCCCAGCATACCCATAAAAGGGATTGACCAGCCTTCACCCATATGCACGGCAGGTTTATCGAAGAATCTCATGGAGGCTTTATCAATGGCTTCCTCCAACCAGAGATCACTCTCGGGGGCCATCCAGCCTGATGCTGTCCAATCCGGTGTGAATGAGACACTTGCATGATACGGTGGATTCTCTTCGAGCAGGGTCTTGAGTTTTTCAGAGGCCACTTCTGCATCACAAGTCGGTGGTAGGCGCATGGATAATTTGACCGTGGTCTTCGGTCGCATCACATTGCCAGCGGACTGAATATCGGGTAAGCCATCGGCACCAATGATCGTCATTGCAGGACGCCAGCTACGGTTAAGAATCAATTCGGCAGGATCATTTTGTACAGGTTCTGTCTGTTCCTTAAAAGGGAAACGGTTAAATACCTCATCCCCCATCATGGCTGCGGCATTTCTGGCTTGTTCAATACGTTTGTGTGGGATGTCCACATTGAATGCGCTGTCTTGAATGAAACCTGTCGATGCATCTTCTATTCGATCCATGAGTTGTCTCAAGATCCTAAAACTGCAGGGCACAATCCCGCTGGAATCACCCGAATGCACACCTTCATCAAGGACTTCAATTGTCAGCTCACCACCAATCAAGCCCCGGAGGGAGGTGGTGCACCAGAGTTGTTCATAATTACCACATCCGGAATCAAGGCAAATGACCAGATCGGGTGTGCCGATCCGATCCGATAGTGCCTCCATGTAGTGGGGTAGATCAGGGCTGCCACTTTCCTCGCAGGCTTCGATAATGACCACACAACGTGCGTGAGGGATTGCCTGTTCGTGTAGTGACTCAATGGCGGTCAGGCAGGCAAACAGGGCATAACCATCATCAGCACCACCGCGACCATACAGGCGGTCACCATCCAGCACAGGTGTCCACGGGCCAAGACCTTCGCGCCAACCAGACATCTCGGGTTGTTTATCCAGGTGTCCGTAGAGCAGAATGGTGTCATCTGTCTTTT
>SMWN01000088.1 GCA_004356415.1 Gammaproteobacteria bacterium | reverse complement strand
TGGCAGCTTGACGCACGAATCATTAAATGGGACATACCGATGAATCTTGCAGGACTGGACTCACTTTACCGTCTTGAACGTATTTCTGGCCGCTACCATGATATAGAAGAGGAGAGAACAGGAAATCGTACCGTATATTCATTGGCAGAAAACAAGGGACTGGATATCTGGTCAATCACAAAAAGATACCCATCGTGGCTACCATGGATTGATGCTTATTATGGAACCGCGACTTATCTTCCCATGAGTGACAAAGCCCAATTTAAAATTACCTTAAGTCAAACTGGGCTGCTTGCGCGACCAGTCAATGGGCCTGGCAAGCAGGCCATTCGCCTCTGGGACTGATCATTGAAACCAGGTTATTTAAATCTGATCTTGAAAACAACACCTTCGTTTTGCTGAAGATTATGTGCTGTTATTTCTGCATTGTGGAATTCTGCAATTAACTTGGCAATATAAAGCCCCAGGCCAAGGTGAGGCTGCCCGTCCCTTTTCCCCCTGAATGACACCATTGAATTAAATAATTGCGCCTGCATCTCCTCAGGCAAAATTGAACCATAATTGATAACCTTGATGACAGTTGTTTTATTGTTCTCCAGAATAATTTCGATTGGTTTGTCCGGCAAACTGAAATCGACTGCATTGCTCACTAATTTATCCAGCATTTGTATAAACAAATCGGTAGATAGTTTCTTTTCTATTTTTATCGAAGGTGTCATCACCTTAAATATAGATTCAGGATAGGCCAGTTTATAACCTTCGCCACAACGATCGATCAGATATGTTAAATCAACTGATTCTACTTCAGCAGTTTGCAATGCCTGTTCAAGCCTTGCCGCTTCACTCAGCCTTAGCACCAACACGTTGAGTCTTTTTATTCCATCTTGCGCTCTTTCAAGGTATTCAGACTCCTTGCCTGAACACTCTGACTGTAAATTATCCAGTGATGATTGCACCACGGCCATCGGTGTTCTTAATTCATGAGATAATTTTCCTGCCAGACTTTCCAGATAATTATTATATTCCTTCAATCGATTAAGCATTGCGGCATAACTTCTGGATAGGTCTCCTATTTCATCGCTGGCACTGCTCCCGGTAATCTCGCCAACCACTCTGCCATGTTCATCAATCGCTTCACTGGCCTCCAGACTCAGGCGACGTAATCTGACTGACAACCGTGTTGCAAAAGCAAGCAGTGTTAAGGTAATCACAAAAAACACAAGCAATGTCTTGTTAAACAAACTTACCAGAGCATTTCGTTGTAACATCAAAATACTGTTTGTTGTTTCCTCGACAACAACTACACCACGCACCTCATCATCAATCCATACAGGGGCTGCTGCCGAGACAATAATTGCTTTTTCGTCAGGTGTCGCCCGCCACCGTGATGTCACCGAACCCTGCAGTGCCATCTTCACTTCATCTCCCTGTAATCTCGAAACACCGGCCAGATCATCCTTAAAGTCTTTTGGAACAATTGGAAGGATGAAAGAATAAAAAATATTTAATGGCTGATCGGAAAAATCCTTCTGCAATTTACCCTGGGTGGAGAGCACTTGGGCCGCACTGTCCAGAACCCATAGTCGCCTTCCTTCGTTGTCGTCCAGTCGCGATATCACTCTTTCAATTTCACTGGAGGGTTTGAGTAATCTACCAGGCCTGGTTGATGTGTCAGTGCCTGCAGTCCCTACACTGGTTGCAACCCTGCCATTCCCATGACCCTCAATGCTTCTGACGATAAATCCCAGTCTTTCATCAAGCAAATACAAGGGCATGGATATTTCTAGATTGTAACCTGACTCTGTTTGTTGCCACTCTGCAGAAATATTCGTCGCATACCTGACGTATTCTCTCTTTTCATACCATTCATCCAGAATTGTATTAATCTGAAAGGGATTAAATCTGCCTGGTGCCGATGTGGCAAAATAATAATGCCGCTTGACAGAATACTCATCTGCAATCACAAGTTCTACATGGTCACTATTGAGGATTGATTCGCTATTTGGCTTTTGGTATGTGACGTGCGGATCCTCAACCTGTAATAATATCTGCAGATTGCTTTCATACTGGCCCAGAATTAATTTATAACTTAGTGAAGCATCTTCGTCTTTCTCATTTTCTTGCTGATAAACCTTGGACCAAGCAAGATAGTCTAACCAATCGTCTGTATACCCATCCAGCTGGATTGGAGTTAGCAATTTCTGGATGAAAAGAGAATTTTCTGCTGTATCTTGTGTATAAGGAAACAGTGTATATTGTTCATGTAATGGGCCTGCAGCAGCTCTGGCAGCATCCATCAGCGAGGACTCCAGGTTTGTTCTTAAATATCGATCAAGCTCACGCAGATACTCATATCCAAGGAATGGTATACTTAAAACAGCAAGAGACAGAATCAACAGCTTCAGGCGAATTGTAAATCTGACATTCTTCATCAATGAATCATTTGATACTTTGGCATTAAAGCAAAAATATCACCTGACAAGGATGTCAGGTCAAAATTAGAAAACTTAAGTTTTCGATTTTGAAAGAAACACAAAAATCGCATTTTTTGTGTTTTATCGCTTTGTCGAGCCCCTATGTCAAATCTTGAGGATGGCTCGTACAAAACTTTCCATTTATGCATTCCAGCGATAACCCATACCATACATCGTTTCAATACAATCAAACTCTTTATCAGTCTCCTTGAATTTCTTTCTTATCCTTTTCATATGAGAGGTCACCGTACTGTCATCTACAAAAATGTTTGCTTCGCTCATTAACTGTTCTCGATTTTTCACATGTCCTGGAATACGTGCCAGAGAATGGACAATCCAGAATTCTGTTAGCGTGAGTTCAATACGCTGTCCTTTCCATTCAATTAACAAACAATCAACATCCATCATCAAATCATTATGCTTGATGCGTCTATCTTCCTTTCCACTTTCTTTTATCGCATCTACGCGTCGAAACAATGCAGCGATCCTGGCCAGGAGCTGATGAATATTAATATCTTTAGTGATGTAATCATCTGCGCCCAACCTTAGACCCGAGATCGCATCAATGTCAGAATCCCGGGCAGTTAAAAATATTATCGGCAAAGTTAATGAAAGGTGTCTTAACTCCCTGCACATATCAAACCCTGCTTCTGCATCATCACCCAGTCCAATATCCAACAAAACCAGATCTGGCAATCCGGACTTGAAAGCCAGCATGGCATCATGTTTATTCTCGTAACTTGTCACTTCATAATTTTGCTTACGTAATGCATCCGCATAATTCTCACGTATGCCTGGTTCGTCTTCAACCAATACAATATGCCTACTCATATTATTCCCTGCAATAACGGTTGTTATGTTTTCCCTACTGTAACCCAATAAGGTGCTTGATTGTCGCCTGACATTAAAATTTCCATATTCCTGCCACATTTCGCCTGCAAATTTCCTTAATTGAAACCCTCTGCCGTCAGCTTTTAACGCTGTAATAGATGACAGGTAAACAGCCTAATGATTCAAAAAACTAATAAAGGAGAAAACTGATGCATCAATCTAAACTGATTTTATTCACTAGCCTGCTTTTAGTCTCCATGCTCATACATGCAGAAACAGGTAATCATTCCTCGAATAGAGAAAATATCGATAGAGAAAGCATTGGTTTTGGACTTGGCGCCATTATTGGAGGATTGATTGCAGGCCCGCCTGGTGCAGTCATTGGTGCGGCGGGTGGTTCTATGTTTAGACACCAGAAAATCATAAGCATGGAAACTAGAGACCGAGAAACCATAAAAGATGATACCTATGCATCATTGGAACATCAGCTGAAACAAAAAAGTAATGAGCTTGCATTATTACAAAATAATATAGCCCATAATATCGCCCGGGGTCGTTCAGAACTTGCAAGAGCCCTGCATAAAGTGGGGCTGGAGAATAAACAATCTGCATTGAAGAAGCTGGAAAACGGTTTATCCATGTCTGTTTATTTCAGAACGAATGATGATGTCGTTGATAACACGCTGTTACCTCACATCCATGATCTGGCAACCTTGATTCATGGCTATCCCGAATTAAAAGTTCAGTTATCCGCCTATGCCGACTATAGAGGCAAGCCAGCTTACAATCTGGCTTTGAGTAAATCCCGTGCACAGGCAGTCCGCAATGCACTGATTAAGGCAGGCCTTCCCGGCAACCGTATTTACTCTCATGCGCTTGGCGAAGCCAATGCGAACGCAAGGGATCGTGAAAGCCTGATCTTTGATCGACGTGTTGATATCACTCTAACGATCAATACAGAAACTTGATCCCACTCTTCTTAAATCATGCATAAGGATTCAAAATGAAGCGACAAAAATCGATATTCATAGGCACATTGCAATGTATCTTTGCCGGGTTTTGTAGCGGTTTTTTTTTCAACCTCGTCATGATACTCGTCGTCATGCTTGTTTCTGATGGGCTAGGTGCCGAAACACTCGATGATGTCACAAAAAATAAGACAGTCATCGAAAATCCTGACGAGATTAAACCCGAAGAAGTTAAACATGGCTCCTTGCTGTTTAAAAATGATCAAGGTTTTATTCAAGCTCCTACACTGGACACGGATGTCCATATTCAGATTACGGGAATGATTGCCAGAATAACGGTCAAACAAAAATTTCACAATAACGGAGCGGACTGGAAAGAAGGCATTTATGTTTTCCCGCTACCTGAAAATGCAGCAGTTGATCAACTGCGTATGTACATTGGTGAACGCATCATCGAAGGTCAGATCAGGGAAAAACAACAAGCCAGGAAAGAATATCAACAAGCAAAAGCCTCAGGCAAAAGAACAAGTCTTGTTGAACAGGAAAGACCGAATATCTTTACAACATCAGTCGCCAATATCGGCCCTGATGAAAATATTGTGATTGAAATCACCTATCAGCAGGTAGTTCGCTACACTGATGAAGAGTTCAGTTTACGTTTCCCCATGGTGGTCGCGCCACGTTACATTCCGGGAAAGACAATTATCGCTGGTTTTGAGGGAACGGGTTGGTCAGTGAATACCTCCCAGGTAGCGGATGCATCAAGAATTACACCGCCCGTTCTCAATACAGAACAAGGATCAGAACATGAGCCAGGACAAGAACCAGAACAGAACTCTATTAACCCAGTAAGCCTGGTAATAGACCTGGATACGGGATTTTTGCTCAGTCACATAGACAGTCCGACCCACCAGATTGATATTGGGATCCCTGACAACACACGGTATTCAATAAAACTAAAAAACGAGAAAGTACCCGCAAATCGGGATTTTGAACTTGTTTGGCAAGCGGTGCCTGGGCAATCACCCAAGGCCGCACTCTTTACAGAAGACATGGATTCAGATGTTTATTCCTTGATCATGTTATTGCCACCTGCAAGCGAAATCTCTCCCGTACTTCATAGAGAAGTCATCTTTGTCATTGATACCTCAGGATCGATGTCTGGCCCATCCATCGTGCAGGCAAAACAGGCGCTGAATCTCGCACTTACCCGTCTAAAGCCTGGTGATCGATTTAATGTCATCCAGTTTAATTCCTACACAGATAAATTATTTCACTTTCCACAATCCGTATCACATCACGCAGTACGACAGGCACAGCAATATGTCGATAATCTTGAGGCACAGGGCGGAACAGAAATGGCATCTGCACTACGAGCAGCCCTGTTGAAACAAGGTAACAATGTCAATGATAGTAATCATCTTGTTAGACAGGTCATCTTTCTTACAGATGGCAGTATTGGTAACGAAGATGCGTTATTTAACATCATCCAGTCACAATTAGGCGACAGCCGATTATTTACCATTGGTATTGGATCCGCACCAAATTCACACTTTATGAATCGTGCAGCTAAATTTGGCCGCGGGTCACACACCTATATCGGCAATATCTCTGAGGTACAGACAAAAATGGAGGCCTTATTCAGCAAACTAGAGAGTCCCGTCCTGACTAATATCCATATTCAATGGCCAGAAAATTGTGTCATCGAAAGCTGGCCACAAAATATTCCAGATCTTTATCTGGGGGAACCTTTGCTGATCAGTACAAAATCAGATGCATTACCTGAATCTCTCACGATTACGGGAGACATCGCAGGGTCAAAATGGAGTGCCACCCTAAAGCTCAATGGTGGTCAAAAAGATTCGGGCATCCCCGTGATCTGGGCACGTAAAAAGATTGCAGCATTAATGGATCAAATGCGCCAGAGCCGTCAAAGGAAGGGACAAGAAGTAGATGCCCTACGGAACACTATCGTCGAAACTGCACTCAAGCATCATTTGGTTAGTAAATATACTAGTCTGATCGCAGTTGACGTCACACCGGCAAGAGACAAGGAAACACTTCTTAAATCTCATGCCATGCCTGTCAATCTTCCAGCTGGTTGGGAATACAAAAAAGTATTCGGACACCTGCCAGCCACCGCAACAAATGCCCCCTTTGCATTCTTGAGCGGCTTGCTGATGTTGTTTGCGGGATTGCTTCTGTTACTAAGCCAAAAAAAGCATGTCCTCGACATTTAAACGTACAACCATAAAGGTTTTATTGCTCCTCCTCCCCCTCTGCGGTATGTGGCAATTAGGCAGCGCGTCCTATATCCACGCCAAGGCAATCCTGGCACAAGTCCTCCTGGAGACGGCCTGGGACGAAACACGCAATGGCCAACGGGAGGTGAAACCCTGGCCATGGGCGGATACATGGCCCATCTGTCGTCTCACTGTGCCCCGTCTTGGAATTGACCGCATCGTCCTGGCCGGAGCAAGTGGATCCTCGCTTGCTTTCGGTCCGGGACATCTTTTTGGTTCATCATCACCCGGACAACAGGGCAATATCGTGATCGCAGGCCATCGAGATA